>NZ_CAWPHH010000006.1:0-215443 GCF_963887965.1 Photorhabdus sp. RW14-46
GGACTAATATCTCTAATAGCCATTTTGATCTTATAGACAGGCATTGTTTTCTCCCTTTGTCACAATGATGATGAGGACGATCATATTAATTGATTAAAGGGATACCCCACAGTTTTTCATGCTCTCCTACATGCATAATTTTTCCCTCCACAAACAATACTGTTCATATAAACAGTAATATTATCTACATAAATTGTAAATAGCTCTGTAAAACTATTTTAATTTTTATTTATCAGTAAATTACGAGCTATCACTCTTTACCAATGACAAAAGCTAAGTGCACCAAAATCAAGATCATAAACATTTCATACTTGAAAACTTCGATATCCCGTCAAAAAATGTCACAATAAGGAAATTGTTTTGTCCATCTTATTGGAACTATAAAAACCTGAGAATCCATGATACAAGCGCCTTCTTTTCAACGTTCACTACTGCATCCCCGTTATTGGCCTACTTGGTTTGGTATCAGTCTGCTTTACTTACTGGTGCTGCTCCCCTATCCCATTATTTACCGGATAGGCACGCGTCTGGGCCGATTTTCTATGCACTTTCTGAAAAAACGTGCCAAAGTTGCCGAAAGAAATCTTGAGCTATGTTTTCCTGATATGCCACAAGAGGAGCGCAACGCGCTATTAATAAAAAACTTTGAATCCGTCGGAATGGGAATATTTGAAACGGGTATGGCTTGGTTTTGGCCTGACTGGCGGATAGAACGCTGGTTTAAAGTGACTGGGCAAGAAAACATTCAGAAAATTCAAACTACTGGGCAAGGAATTATTGTTATTGGTATCCATTTCCTGACACTGGAACTCGGTGCCCGCATTCTCGGTTTGCTCAATCCTGGCATTGGCGTCTACCGACCAAATGATAATCCAGTTATGGATTGGCTACAAACATGGGGACGACTGCGCTCCAACAAATATATGCTGGATAGAAAAGATGTCAAAGGCATGATCCGCTGTCTGAAAAATGGCGAAATTGTCTGGTACGCCCCCGATCATGATTACGGCCCACGAAAAAGTGTATTTGCACCACTATTTGCTGTAGAACACGCTGCAACCACCACCGGCACGTCGATACTTGTGCGCCTCGCTGATCCGGCAATGATCCCCTTTACTCCCCGTCGTCTGCCTGATGGAAAGGGTTATGAACTGATTATTCAACCAACAGTGGCAGGATTTCCAAAAGATGATGAAGTGAAAGCGGCTGCTTTCATGAATAGAGTTGTCGAACAGGAAATTTTACAAGCACCTGATCAATATATGTGGTTGCATCGTCGCTTTAAAACCCGGCCTAAGGGGATGCCTTCTCTCTACGGGCAAGCTGATAAAGTCCATTAAATCTATTCATGGCTGTTTCTTTATCCAGGAAACAGCCATAATCACTTTGGTATCCCTCAATAATTGACTATCTCATTTCAATGCTGATGCCATATTTTTTAATTTAATTTTTTTCCAATCTTTATATTTTATATAAGAAACAAGGATTCATTTAAAATTTCAAAATAAATACTAAATTGACAATCAAATCACGTTACTTTTCTTACCCTTCATTATTACCGTTAATATCTAGCCTTTGAAAAGATACCTTATATACCCGTTATCCTTCAAGTTGCCTCTTTGTTGGCTGCGCTCGCTCACCCCGGTCACATCGTTATCTATGCTCCCGGGGATTCACTCCCTTGCCGTCGCGATGCATCTTGAAATCCATTGAGTATATATTACCGTTATTATTTAATTTATTATTTTAAAATATTTTTTCCATAAAAAAACATCGAATATAAATAGAAATAAGTCAATAGGTTTTATCCTCATTTTAGCCTATTAATTATGAGAAATGAGATTTATGTCGGATTTTGCTCTGAAATATGGAATATAAAGTAAGAGATATCCTACTTGTTAATAAAATTAATCGAAAAATATGTTAAAAATATATTAACAAGATAGGACATTATTTAATAAAAACGTGGCTTTTTTGTTTGCTCTAAACCTAAATTTAAAAGAGCTTTTTAAAAGCTTTATTTGTCACACACACACTGCACTCTTAGAGTGTAGTCTTATAGGAAAACTTAGATGCAATCCTCCATTAACAATACGAAAACCAGAACTTTCTTTGGACATCCTTATCCATTAAGTTCTTTGTTCTTCACAGAAATGTGGGAACGTTTCTCTTACTACGGCATTCGTCCACTGCTGATCTTATTCATGGCTGCAACCATCTATGATGGTGGTATGGGTATTCCTCGTGAACAGGCCGCTGCCATTGTCGGTATCTTTGCAGGTAGTGTGTATCTGACCGCACTACCCGGTGGTTGGCTGGCGGATAACTGGTTAGGCCAACGTCAAGCAGTCTGGTATGGCTCAATCATTATTGCACTAGGGCACTTGTCTATCGCTCTTTCCGCTTTCTTCAGTCATTATTTGTTCTTTATTGGCTTATTACTGATCGTATTAGGTACAGGACTGTTTAAAACCTGTGTCACCGTGATGGTCGGAACTCTGTATAAAAAAGATGATCCACGTCGTGATGGTGGTTTTTCCCTATTTTATATGGGAATTAATATCGGTTCCTTCATTGCTCCTCTGACTACAGGCTTGCTGGTTCGTGACTATGGCTGGCACTGGGGTTTTGGTATCGGAGGGTTGGGGATGCTAGTTGCCCTATTGATATTCCGTTTCTACACGATCCCTTTGATGCGTCAGTATGATAAAGAAGGTGGTTTGGATTCAAGCTGGGACCACCCTACAGTGAAGCGTGAAAACGTCGGCAAATGGGTCTTTACCACTGTTATCGCTATCATTGCTATTATTGCTCTGCTAATCCTTGGTGTAATTCCATTCAATCCGGTAGCCGTAGCCAGCGCAATGGTCTATGTGATCTCATCCTGTGTAACACTTTACTTTGCCTATTTGTTCCTGTTTGCCGGCTTAAGCAGTAGTGACCGTTCGCGCCTGCTGGTCTGTTTTATCCTGCTGGTATCTGCTGCATTCTTCTGGTCTGCATACGAGCAAACACCAACGTCATTCAACCTGTTCGCCAATGATTATACTAACCGTATAGTGATGGGGTTTGAGATCCCGACAGTATGGTTCCAGTCAATTAATGCACTGTTTATTATCCTGCTGGCCCCCGTATTCAGTTGGTTCTGGCCCAGATTGGCAAAAAACAACATCAACCCGAGCAGCATTAGTAAATTCATTATTGGTATTCTGTTCGCTGCCGGTGGTTTTGGCGTGATGATTCTGGCTGCGCAAAATGTGCTGGCAACCGGTGAAACCGTTTCTCCTTTCTGGCTGATATCAAGTTCTCTGTTTCTGACACTCGGTGAGCTGTGCCTTAGCCCCATTGGGCTCGCAACGATGACAATACTGGCCCCATCCCGAATGCGCGGTCAGGTCATGGGCTTGTGGTTTTGTGCAAGTGCTTTGGGCAATCTAGCTGCTGGCTTAATTGGTGGACATGTGCGCGCTGACCAACTGGACAACCTACCTGATCTGTTCTCCCGTGTATCTTTGGCACTGGTTATTTGTGCAGCCGTATTAATGGTATTAATTGTCCCTATTCGCCGCCTGCTTAACAGTGCTGATAAATCAGAAGCGAAAGCTCAATAATATTTATACCCGTTATCTTTCAAGTTGCCTCTTTGTTGGCTGCACTCACTCACCCCGGTCACATAGTTCTCTATGCTCCCGGGGATTCGCTCCCTTGCCGTCGCGATCCATCTTGAAATCCATAGGGTATATCACTCACGTAAAGCTATCTCATCATAAGATGACTTTACGTATTTCAACGCATTCGTATTCTTAAAAACAAACACATTAGTGCATTGCCGCTGTAACTGATAGCTTAACTATCTGTTTTACATTCAGTGATTCCGCTTGATAAGCATGATTACGCACATCCCACAGTTCAACTGAATGTTGAATATTAAGCCAAAACTCCGCTGTATTGCCCAAAGCCGCTGCCAATTTGATCGCCATAGGAACGGTTAGCGAACCTTTATCATGCACAATTCTACTTAATGTATTGCGGTGAACACCCATAGCTTCCGCAAGCACATTAATTTCGATATTCAAAGGCACCAGAAACTCACTCACCAATATTTCACCCACTGTTGCAGGGCGACGTTTTGTATTCCTCATCATTTATTTCCCTCAGTTTAATAGTTATGAGGATCCAGATATGTATCAACCGCAATACCATCAATCCATTGAAAAATAAGCCTATATTGCTTATTTACTCTTATTGAGCACCATCCCCTCAAATAGCCATTCAAGTATTCAAAATGGTTTCCCGGAGGGATTCTTAAATCAGCCTCTTTAACCGAAGCATCCAAAATTTGTAGTTTTCTGTATAACGCACGCTGTAAAGATGCAGGTATGCATTTGTGCGGTAAATCTTGTTCATAAAATCTTTCTAGCCATCTATCCCTGAATTCAACAGCCATAACATCCTCGTTGTTTGTATATTACGCACAATCACATTGTGCATCAAGTCATAAAATGCTGAAAATATCATTTGCCTTTACGCAACCTGGCTGGAGTACAACCATAATGTTGACTAAATGCAAAAGTAAAAGCTGACTGGGAGGCATAACCAGACAGAAAAGCAATGTCAGCCAAAGTCCTATCACTGTAAGCCAACAAATTATAGGCAAATTCCATCCGGCACGTTTTCAAATAAGCCATTGGACTCATCCCTGTTGCATTAAAAAGTTTACGATGCAAGGTACTGGCAGATACTGCGCAAATATTAGCCATATCCATCACCGTCACTTTCTCATGCAGACGCCCAACAAGCCCCCGATGTAGTTTAACTATCAACGCTGAAGATGAACCTACTTGTGGTAGCTGAGCGAGCAGCAAACGGGCAGCATCAGCGTGATTAGCCGGTGGTTGCGGGTAATCATGTAACCACTTAATAAGAGCAAGCGCAGAATCAGGTAATGGTTGCCAGAAAGCATCACTATGTAATGGATTAAACAGTGCCGAAGGCAGCTCCAGCACCAATTGCTGATTTTCACCACTAGCGAAAAAGCTGTGTTTCGCATCCGGTGGGATCATCACAACATTTCCAAAACTAACGGTACGTTGTTGTCCTTCTACGTTTAACTCAAGTTGCCCGTTATAGCCAAAAACGAACTGCCATAACCCTTGGTGGCTATGGCTAATAGTTTCGGCAGAATACCGGCGTAAATGTAATGAAGGTAATTGAACAGCCATATTCATTGTCGCTGATTAAAATAAACTCTATTCATTCGACAACAAAATAGTGTGATTTACAATAACTTATGACCATTTGGGACAGGAAGAGTAAATTCTGCGATCACCACCGCACCATTTTCATCCACACTGCCGGTCAGCAATACTTCCGATTTGACACCAGCAATCCGCTTTGGTGGAAAATTGCACACACAAAGAACCTGACGGCCAATTAATTGTTCAGGTGTATAATGCACCGTTATCTGGGCACTTGAGCTTTTAACGCCCAATTCGCCAAGATCAATTTGTAATTTATAGGCAGGTTTGCTGGCTTGAGGATTCAATTCTACTGAAATAATTGTGCCAACCCGCATGTCGACTTTCTCAAAGTCAGTCCATTCGATCTTTTCCATATATTCTTCTCCTTTAGTGCGAAGTCATTATACCCGTCATCTTTCAAGTTGCCTCTTTGTTGGCTGCACTTATTCACCCCGGTCACATCGTTATCTGTGCTCCCGGGGATTCGCTCCCTTGCCATCGCGATCCATCTTGAAATCCATAGGGTATATACTCACATGCTAATGGAGGAAATTCTTTCGAAAGAGTGTCAATGATTATCGACAAACTGCCTATTTTTCCCGACCAGTCATTCACTTCACTGTCGAACTGCTTTAAGTCACGGTTATTCCCGATCAAAAAAGTTACTTCTGGTCATACCGTTATTCTCTTTAATACGCGCAGTACGCTCAAGATCCTGACGGATTTTCTCATTGACACGATCATTAAACTCTCGGCTCTTCCGATTAAGTTCATCTTCTTTCACCTGTCTTGCCAGTTCCCGCTTCTCCACCGCATTATTATCCGTAATGAGTTTATCCACATCCCAATGCTTAGGTTGAAGATTTTCCCGTTTCTTCAAATAGTCCGCAGATGGCTTATTATCAGCAGGAATATCACTTTTGTAGTCAAAATTTGAAGCAAATGCCTGGAAAGAAATTGCAGATAAAATGACAAAAATGTAACGCGATCCTTTACTCATCATATTGATCCCTTTTCAAAACCATAACTCAGAATAATTATTAAATAATTATCACCAATAAGAATCAACAACATTTATGTCTAACAAACCAGTTTCAATATCAGGTTTACACTCTATTTAAATTATGTGCTTTCTACTGACCTGATAAAGCATTAACCCGCCGGGATTCGCGGGTCAATAGTCATTAGAGGTTCATCGGGAATATACACAATTAAATCGTGTTTCCTTGCCGATAAGCCAGAGAAACAGCCAAAGATTGCACTAAACACAAAGTAGCAGACTGAGAACGGAATGCCTCCACCTGTGCTTCTTTAACCACAAAACAAACATCACTAAAGCTGGCAAGCGGGCTAATCTGGCTATCTGTAATCACAATCTGTTTTGCCCCGGCTTTTGCCGCCCGTTCACTGACCATCAGCGTCTCTTCTGCATAAGGGGTAAAACTGATTGAAACAACAACATCTTCTTCCCCAATTAAATTAATCTGTTCCCTGAACATTCCCCCCAAACCATCCACGAGTAAAGGACGACATTCCAGATGATTCAATGCATAAGAAAGATAAGCCGCCACACTAAAAGAACGACGCAGCCCAATAATGTAAATATTCTTAGCTTGAGCCAATAAGTCTACCGCGTTCCTTAAATCTTCAGGGGCTGTTCTGGCAGCTAACTGTTGCATAGCCTGCACATTTGAACGAGCAAATTCCTGCAAAATATGCTGAGGGTCTTCAGGCGGTTCCTGTTCGCCATCCAGTTCTCTAAATAATCTGGCCCGGTCTGCATAACTGGCGGTTTCTTCCACCATATGCATACGAAATAGCTGTTTCATTTCATTAAAACCACTGAAATCAAACGCATTAGCAAAACGAATTAATGTTGATGGAGGAACATCAGCTTCTCTGGCAATCACCGCAACAGTATCAAAAGCGACACTATTGGTATTATCCAGCACATATCGAGCTACTTGTTGCAGGCGTTTACTCAACCCACTATAACGTGAACGGACTTGTTCTTGAAATTCATTTAGATTCGATGCGACAGACATAAATCCCCCATAAAATTTATCGCCAGCAATTGTAATCGTTTTACCGTATAAGCTGAATCATATTTCATTTTTATAGTTAAAAATGAAACACATAATCCATTCATTGTAATGATTTATTATTACTAATATATTGATTAACATCTAATTAGTCACCGAATTATCGGTCATTCATAAAAACTTTACTCCGATCACACTAATTGCCTTTTATTCCAAATCATATTGAAAATAAAACATATATTTCATATATCTATTATCAACGTTTCCGATTCAGTACTAACATCAAATCCGCAAAAGAGGCTCAGAATGGAACAGGTACAGAATTATGTTAATGGGCAGCTTATTCCCAGTCATAGCACCCGTTTTTCGCCGGTTTTCAATCCAGCAACGGGAAAACAGATACGTCAGGTAGCACTAAGCACAGCCCATGAAGTTGAACAAGCAATTGAAGCCGCTCATCAGGCTTACAGGGAATGGTCTAAAGTTTCACCACTGAAACGTGCTCGTGTTATGTTCCAGTTCAAAACATTACTGGAAGCTAATATAGATAAACTGGCACGATTAATTTCAGAAGAACACGGAAAAATCTATTCAGATGCTATCGGTGAATTAACGCGTGGTCTGGAAGTCGTTGAGTTTGCCTGTGGTATCCCTCATCTACAAAAAGGTGAACATTCCGCGAATACCGGGACAGGAGTGGATAGCCATTCATTAATGCAGCCTTTAGGCGTTTGTGTTGGCATTACCCCTTTCAACTTCCCGGCCATGGTTCCTATGTGGATGTTTCCTGTCGCATTAGCGACAGGGAATACTTTCGTATTGAAACCTTCAGAAAAAGATCCCTCTCTCGCGCTTGAATTAGCATCACTACTTAAACAATCCGGTTTACCCAATGGCGTATTTAATGTTATCAACGGCGATAAAGAAGCCGTCGATATACTACTAACAAATCCACACGTGCAAGCTGTCAGCTTTGTGGGTTCAACGCCTGTCGCTGAATATATCTACACTACCGCCTCAGCTCACGGGAAACGCTGTCAGGCGCTGGGAGGCGCAAAAAATCACTGTATTCTAATGCCAGATGCCGACCTTGATATGGCGAGCAGTGCTATTGCAGGTGCGGCTTTTGGCGCAGCCGGTGAACGTTGTATGGCACTGTCTGTTGTATTGGCGGTTGGGGATGAAACGGCAGATGCGTTAATTGAAAAATTACGTCAACAGATCAACAAAATATCTGTCGGTCCCGGTATTGTCGCAACTACAGAAAACGATATGGGCCCCGTTATCTCCGCCCAACACCAAGCTAAAATCTGTGATTACATCGATAGTGGCGAAAAACAGGGGGCCAGCTTGTTAATTGATGGCCGTCAACTCAAAGTTCCGGGTTATGAAAATGGCTATTTTATTGGCCCGACGCTGTTCGATAATGTCACACCAGAGATGAAAATCTATCAAGAAGAGATCTTCGGCCCCGTTCTGTCAATTGTCCGCGTAGCCGATTATGCCACCGCGCTAACATTAATTAACTGCCATCAATATGGTAATGGTACCGCGATATTCACCCGCGACGGAGAAACAGCTCGCCAGTTTAGCGAAGATGTACAAACGGGTATGGTAGGCATCAATATCCCCATTCCGGTACCAATGGCCTTCCACAGCTTCGGAGGCTGGAAACGCTCAATTTTTGGTCCACTTAACGTTCACGGTAATGATGGCGTTCGCTTCTACACCCGGATGAAAACTGTTACCAGCCGCTGGCCAGCAAGTATCAGGTTAGAACATCATTCCAGCAATTTTGTGATGCCAACAATGGAATAAAATGGAGTTCTATAGCATGAACAAATCAACAATGACAACGGCTCAGGCATTAGTGAAATTCCTGAACCAGCAATATGTGGAAGCAGACGGAGAGCAATACCCATTCATCAGAGGAATCTTTACCATTTTTGGTCACGGTAATGTTGTTGGATTAGGGCAAGCGCTGGAGCAAGATCCTGGTCACTTGACCGTTTACCAAGGATGCAATGAGCAAGGTATGGCCCATATCGCCACAGGTTTTGCTAAACAGAAAAAGCGCAAACAGATTTTTGCCGTAACCTCCTCTGTTGGCCCTGGCTCCGCCAATATGGTCACCGCTGCGGCAACTGCCACCGCTAATCGCATTCCTCTGCTGTTATTACCCGGTGATCTCTTCGCCTGCCGTCAGCCTGATCCCGTCTTACAACAGGTTGAACAGTTCCACGACCATACTATCAGCACCAATGACTGCTTCCGCCCTGTTTCTCGTTATTGGGATCGTATCTCCAGACCAGAACAGCTAATGAGCGCTATGATTAATGCGATGCGAGTTCTGACCGATCCCGCCGATACCGGTGCCGTCACAATTTGCCTACCGCAAGACGTTCAAGGCGAGATTTGGGATTTTCCTGACTATTTCTTCCAAAAACGAATTCACCGCATTGAACGCCGCCCTGCTTCTGTCGCCATGATTAACGATGCGGTGGCACTCATAAACCGCAAGAAAAAACCTTTACTTATCTGCGGTGGTGGAGTGCGCTATTCAGAAGCTCATAACGCTTTTCGTCAATTCGCAGAAAACTTCAATATTCCTTTTGCTGAAACACAGGCAGGTAAAAGCGCCGTCATTGCCGACCATCCCCTTAATTGTGGTGGCTTAGGCACAACCGGCTGTCTTGCCGCCAACCTGATCGCCAAAGAGGCCGATTTGATTATTGGCGTTGGCACCCGGTTTACTGATTTCACCACTGCATCCAAATCGCTATTTCAGCATCCAGAAGTTGAATTTCTCACTATCAATGTAGCGGAATTCGACGCCTGCAAACTGGATGCAATCCCTGTTGTATCAGACGCCCAAGCAGGGTTAAACGCTATTGCAGAACAACTTATTCAATTGAATTATCGCAGTGGTTATCAAGGTGAGATTCATCAGGCACGGGAAACATGGCGAAAAGAGTTAAATCGTCTGTTCGACATTGAATATCAGGCAGATTTCACACCAGAAATTCCCGGTCATCTTGATGATAAATTGGAAGAGTACAGCCAGACATTACAAACCCGCCTGACACAAACCAGAATATTGGGATTATTAGACAAATATCTTGAGCCCGAAGCGATTATTGTTGGTGCATCAGGTTCCCTTCCCGGCGATTTACAGCGATTATGGCAACCCAAACAACCGGATACCTATCATCTTGAGTATGGCTATTCCTGTATGGGCTATGAAATAGCTGCTGCTATTGGCGCTAAACTAGCCTGCCCCAGCCAACCGGTTTATGCCATAGTCGGTGATGGCGCTTATATGATGCTTCATTCAGAGCTGCAAACCGCAGTACAGGAAAATATCAAAATCACCGTGTTGCTATTTGATAACGCGGGATTTGGCTGCATCAATAATCTGCAAATGAGCCAAGGAATGGGCAGTTTCGGAACAGAAAATCGTTATCGTAACCCAGAAAGTGGCAACATGGATGGCAAACTGATTAAAGTCGACTTTGCCAAAAATGCAGAAAGCTACGGTTGCAAAAGTTACCGAGTCCACGATGAGCAACAACTGCTTTATGCGTTACAGGAAGCCCAAAAACAGACGGTACCGGTACTGATAGATATCAAAGTGCTGCCTAAAACGATGACACATGATTATGAATCTTGGTGGCGAGTAGGCACAGCACAAGTAGCAGAAAACCCAGCGATAGAATCTGCCGCAAAAAAAATAAAGGAGATGGTTGCAACCAAAGTGCGTCAGTACTAGACGTTAGTGGCCTGCTATCTTGCAGGCCATTTTCCCTTTCCTCACCGCTTTCAATACCATTTTTGAAATTTTCATTCTGGAAATAAGTGACTCTTTTCCTTTCATTAATCTCTATAACCAAGCGTAACCATATAGTGAGTCGAATGCATATTATAATTTGTTTTTAAAGGACAAATTCTCCACTCCATCCAGTATCAATCTTACTTTACGTGATCTAATTAACACAAATTCAATATTGTTATTAACAAAATGCTACGCCACACTCAAAAATATAATTTCCAAATATTGATAAATTGAAATAAATGTTTTATTTGATATATTTTAAAGTATCTCATAAGCAGATACTTAGGTATCAAGGAGCATCCATGTTCAACATTGCATTATTTGGCGCTGGACGAATTGGGCAAGTACACGCAGCAAATATCTCTCATCATAAAGAAACTTCTCTTTATTCGGTTGTCGATCCCCATCAGAAAAGTGCTGAACTTTTAGTACAGCAATACCAAACAAAAAGACAAACTATTGAACAGGCAATGTCTGACCCTCAAATAGATGGTGTTCTTATTGCCTCAGCAACAGATACTCATGCAGACCTGATCGAACTCGCAGCAAAACATCATAAAAAAATCTTCTGTGAAAAACCGGTTCATCTTGATATTGAACGTGTTCGTCAGTGCCTTGCAACGATTAAACAGTATCAGGTTCCCTTATTTGTTGGCTTTAACCGCCGTTATGATCCGCAATTCCGCCGAGTAAAAACCCTGTTTGACGCCGGCGCGATAGGAAAAGCCGAATCTCTGCTGATTATTTCCCGTGATCCCTCTCCTCCTTCTGCTGAATATGTCAAAGGTTCTGGTGGTATGTTCCGGGATATGACAATACATGACTTCGATATGGCACGTTTCATTATTGGTGAGGAACCCTGCTCGATCTACGCCCAAGGCAGTAATCTGGTTGATCCAGCAATTGGGCAAGCGGGTGATATTGACACCGCCTTTATCGTTATGAAATTCCCATCAGGGGCAATGGCAACCATTACCAATAGCCGTCGCTCCGGGTACGGCTATGACCAACGGATTGAATTGCATGGTGAAAAAGGGCTGCTTAGCGCCGGCAACATCAAAGAAAACAGCGTTGAACTCTGGGAAAACAGCGGTTGTTTAACAGCCAAGCCAGAGCATTTCTTCCTGCAACGTTACCGGGAAGCCTACATTGCTGAATGGGACCATTTTGTCGATGTCATGGCGGGTCGTGCCACACCAGAATGTAATGGCACTGATGGCGAACAGGCACTTTATCTGGCTGATAAAGCTCTCGAATCCTTACATTCAGGTAAAGAAATCAGATTATAAAACAGCCCTACATTTCTAACTGACTCACATTTATTTTCACCCTAAAAACGGGAAAGGCCGCTTTCCCGTCAGCATATTGCTGCCTGAAAATAGTCAATCAGGCTTGGAGGATAGTATGTTAGCTTTTCTCTCATTTATTGGTTTTACCTTATTAGTGGCTGGCTTCGCTTATTACAAAACCCATAATGCTCGTCTGACAGAATCCACTGAAGGCTATTTTCTTGGCGGACGATCTCTCACAGGTGTTTATATTGGTAGCTCTATGTTATTGATGAACCTGTCCACAGAGCATTTAATCGGTTTAAATGGATTAGCATTCCGAACTGGCTTTATCGTTATGGCTTGGGAAGTGATAGCCGCGGTGACAATCGTTCTATTCGCTATCTATTTCCTGCCTAAATATCTGAAACTCGGTATTTCAACCATCCCGGAATATCTTGAACGCCGATTTGATAAAAATACGCTGCTTATTACCTCAATTCTTTTCCTAGCTATGTATATCATTTCACTACTCCCCATTGTGCTGTATACCGGCGCGATTGCATTGGAAAGTCTATTTCAGGTTTCCAATGTATTCAGGATTGATAAAACTACGGCATTATGGATTATGGTTTGGGGCGTTGGTGGATTAGGTGCGGTCTATGCCATCTTTGGTGGTATTAAAGCCATTGCCGCCGCGGATACCATTAACGGCATTGGCTTAATCGTTGGTGGGTTAATGGTAACCATTTTTGCTCTGCTCTATGTCGGCAATGGCAATGCCTGGCAAGGATTAGTTGAAGTTTATCAATCTAATCCTGATAAATTTAACTCCATCGGCAGTGAAGATTCTCTGGTTCCTTTCTCTACATTATTTACCGGCTTAATTGTTTCCAATATGTTTTTTTGGTGTACCAATCAATCCATTGTTCAAAAGGCTCTTGGTGCAAAAAATCTCGCCGAAGGACAAAAAGGCGTCATGTTGTGTGCTTTACTTAAACTCATCATGCCGTCTATTATTATTTTGCCAGGCATTATTGCTTTCCATATTTTCAAAGGACAAATAGATAATCCAGATAACGCTTATCCAGAATTAGTCCATTTAATTCTACCGGAAGTATTGGTTGGTTTCTTCGCCGCGGTGGTGGTCGGTGCGGTATTTTCCACATTCAGCGGCGGACTTAATTCATCTGTAACACTGTTTATCGTCAATATTTACAAACCGCGAATCAACCAAAATGCCACCGAAACTCAAACCGTCGCTATGAGTAAATATCTGGGGATCGGGCTAGCGTTAATCACTATGATCGTCGCACCATTAGTCGCTAATGCACCGGATGGTCTGTTCTATCTCATTCAACAATTACAAGGAATTTTTAACGCGCCAATTCTCAGCGTGGTATTAGTTGGTCTGATGACCAAACGAGTGCCGCCTATTGCCGCTAAACTTGGCCTATTATTCGGGATGTCTGCCTATATTATCTGTAATTTTATTTTAAAAATTGACCTGCATTTTTTTCATCTGGTTGGCATTTTATTTGTTCTCAATGTTATTTTCATGTTGGCTATTGGCTACTTTTTTCCAGCTAAACCATTTGCAGATGTTTATACCGAACAGGTAAATATTACACCTTGGTCTATGGTGAAACCCGTTGCATGGTTAATTACACTATGTTCAATCTCTATATACGTATTTCTTGCACATAACGTTCCCAAAGTAATCATGATTATTTATTACCTTTCTGCTGTATTAATACTATCTTATGCGCTATACCAGATAGGTAAAACGCTATTCAGCAAGCTTGCAATAAATAGTACACCAAAAAGAACAGGTAGATAAAATAAATAACTGACTTTATTACTCCAATATTATTATCAGAATAACTCACTGCCAGGATTTCCCTGCATCCCATATTTGAAAGAGGAAATCCTGGAGATTTGCTAACCAACACACACTCCATATATACCAAGCCATAAATGAAACAAAAATTCTAATATTCTATTTTTTCTGTTCTTACCTCTGAATGGTACCTAACTCGTTAGAAAATTAACCTTATATAACTAGATGTTACCTAAAAACCCTTATCAGATCACAACTTGGAACTAATGTTTTCATTTAAGTTGAAAATGAAACAAATATTTCCTATAACAGGTATACGACAATAACCAAGGCTAACTGGCAAACACTAAAGAATTGACTGCAACAATATACCCTATGGATTTCAAGATGCATCGCGACGGCAAGGGAGCGAATCCCCGGGAGCATAGATAACGATGTGACCGGGGTGAGTGAGTGCAGCCAACAAAGAGGCAACTTGAAGGATAACGGGTATAAACGACCTATCCGCTTCCTTCTATTCGGAGAAACAACTATATGGAAGAGATTCGTATCGGCCTAATCGGTACTGGTTACATCGGACGCACACATGCCATTGCTTACGCACAAGCACCTACGGTTTTCCCTCTGGCAGGAAAATTAGTTTGTGAAATGGTCGCCGAAGTTTCTGCTGAACTCGCGGCAAAACGGTCTGAACAGTTAGGTTTCCGGCGCTTTACTGGTAATTGGCGCAAATTAGTAGCAGATCCCGATATTCATGTTGTTGATATCTGCTCACCAAATTTCCTTCATAAAGAGATGGCTCTCGAAGCGATCAAACATGGCAAGCATGTTTATTGTGAAAAACCACTGGCACTAAATTCAACTGATGCAAAATTAATGGCCGAAGCCGCCAAAAAAGCCGGGGTAAAAACATTAGTCGGCTTTAACTATATGAAAAACCCTACCGCACAACTGGCTAAAGAGATCATTTCGAATGGTGAAATCGGTGAAGTCATTCACTTCTACGGCACTCATAACGAAGATTATATGGCTGATCCACGCATCCCTATTCACTGGCACTGCTTCAAAGATAAAGCTGGATTAGGTGCATTAGGCGATCTTGCTGCTCATATCATCAATATGGCGCAGTACCTGGTTGGTGATATCCAAACTGTTTGCGCAGACATGGCGACTATCATCGAACAACGTCCGGAAAAAACCGGCTCTAGCATTATGGTTGCGGTAGAAAACGAAGATCAAGCACATGCTATGGTGCGTTTCAACGGCGGAGCAATGGGTATTATTGAAACCTCCCGTATTGCCTGCGGCCGCAAAATGGGTTTGAGCTACACCATTACAGGAACAAAAGGTGCTTTGAGCTTCACACAAGAAAGAATGGCCGAACTAAAACTTTACCGTCACGATGAACCGGCAAACCGCCAAGGCTTTAAAACTATTCTTATTGGACCGGAACATCCTGACTATGCACCATTCTGTCACGGTGCAGGTCACGGCATCGGCTTCAATGATCAAAAAACAGTGGAAATCAGAGACTTGATCAATGGCATCGCCAGCAATAAAGAGATATGGCCGGATTTCACCGAAGGTTGGAAAGTCTCACGTATTCTGGATGCCATTGCTCGTTCTTATCAACAGCAGCGTTGGGTGAATGTCACTGAAATTAATTAATTATTTTTATCAATTATCCACTGTCGGAGCTCATCATAGCAACACTTGATGTTGTACTTAATAAGGAATGGTTCAATGGAGCAGCAAAAAAAATTTGATGTCATCTGCATGGGACGAATCGCCGTTGACCTTTACGGCCAACAAATCGGAGCACGTCTGGAAGACATGGGAAGTTTTGCAAAATATCTTGGCGGTTCTTCCGGTAATGTCGCCTATGGTACCGCTCGTCAGGGGCTTAAATCTTCCATGCTAGCCAGAGTCGGTGATGAACATATGGGACGTTTCCTTAGGGAAGAGTTGCAAAGTGTTGGTTGTGATACCAGCCATCTAACCATTGATAAAGAACGCCTTACGGCACTGGTGCTGTTAGGAATCAAAGATAAAACCACGTTTCCCCTGATCTTCTATCGTGATAACTGCGCCGATATGGCAATTACCCGTGATGATTTCAGTGAAGAATACATTGCATCAGCCCGTTGTCTGGCAATCACCGGAACACATCTTTCTCATCCTAACACTCGCGATGCCGTGCTGACGGCCCTCAACTACGCCCGCCGTAACCGTGTGAAAACCGTCATGGATATTGATTATCGCCCGGTACTTTGGGGATTAACTTCTCTGGGAGATGGTGAAACACGTTATATCGCATCGGAACAGGTAACAGCTCAGTTACAGGAAGTGTTATCACTATTTGACCTCATTGTCGGCACAGAAGAAGAGTTCCATATTGCCGGTGGTTCCACAGAGACTATCGAAGCACTACGCAACATTCGTAAACTCACGTCTGCTACATTGGTTTGCAAACGGGGATCACTGGGATGCTCTGTTTTTACCGCTGAAATCCCTAATGATCTGAATAATAGCATTACCATACAGGGCGTCCGTGTCGATGTGCTTAACGTACTCGGTGCAGGGGATGCTTTTATGTCCGGCCTGCTACGCGGCTATCTTAATAACGAAGGTTGGGAAAAAGCCTGTACCTACGCTAATGCTTGTGGCGCACTAGTCGTTTCTCGTCATGGCTGCGCCCCGGCAATGCCAGATAAAACAGAGCTCGATAACTATCTATCACGCGCCAATCAAATACTACGCCCTGATTTGGATGAAACACTTAATCACCTTCACCGTATCAGCGCCCGTAAAAATCAATGGGACGAACTGTGCGTAATGGCATTTGATCATCGTATTCAATTTATCGAATTAGCCCGACAAGCAAACGCCAGTATCAAGCGGATTTCATCATTAAAACAACTTCTATTACGCGCCAGCCGAGAAGTTGCCGCAGAAGCAGGGTTACAAGGAAAAATAGGCCTGTTATGTGACAGCACATTTGGTCAGGATGTTTTAAACGAAATTACCGGTCAAGGTTGGTGGATAGGCCGCCCAATTGAACTACCCGGCTCTCGCCCGCTTTGTCTGGAACATGGCAACATAGGTTCCCAGCTGATTGATTGGCCACTGGAACACATCGTCAAATGTCTGGTGTTCTTCCATCCAGAAGATGCTCACCCACTCCGCTTGGAGCAAGAGAAAAAAATTCGGGAAATTTATGCCGCATGTTGTAAATCTGGTCACGAACTTTTACTGGAAGTGATTCTACCTGCGGGAATGAAACACACTGATGAGTTCTATATTCGCGCACTTAGACGCTTTTATAACCTTGGCGTTAAACCGGATTGGTGGAAACTCCCACCTCTCAGTTCCGAAAGTTGGGATAACATTAACTCTCTCATCCAGCAGCGAGACCCCTATTGCCGTGGCGTCGTTATTCTTGGCCTTGATGCTCCACAAGAAGAGCTGGAAATGGGCTTTAATGCCGCAGCCGGCAAATCTATCGTCAAAGGTTTTGCTGTTGGAAGAACCCTATTTGGTCAACCATCCCTAAAATGGCTAAAAAACGAGATTGACGATAACCTTTTGATCCAGAAAATAAAAACCAACTATCACAACCTGATTAGCTTATGGCGTCAGCGCGGATAGCAACATAATATACCCTATGGATTTCAAGATGGATCGCGACGGCAAGGGAGAGAATCCCCGGGAGCATAGCAAACGATGTGACCGGGGTGAGCGAATGCAGCCAACAAAGAGGCAACTTGAAAGATAACGGGTATAAAATTATTTTATTCAATTAGTAGGAGCACCATCATGGCTGTTCAACTTGGTATCAACCCTCTGACCTGGACTAATGATGACTTACCCACCCTCGGCGCAGACACACCACTGGAAACCTGCTTAACCGAGGGCCGCCAAGCAGGTTTTACCGGTTTTGAATTGGGCAACAAATTCCCTCGTCAGGCCAACATATTAGGCCCAATCCTTGCCGCCCACGATCTCGTGCTGGTTTCTGGCTGGTACTCTGGCGAATTACTCACCCGTTCGGTAGCAGAAGAGATTAAAGTGGTAGAATCTCACCTGACCCTGCTACGCGAACTGGGGGCTAATGTCATGGTATTTGCGGAAGTGACAAATTGCATTCACGGCGATCAAAATAGACCAGTCCATCTTCGTCCTCAATTTCCAGCTAACCGTTGGCAAGAATACGGTGAAAAATTGACTGAATTTGCCCGTTACACCCAAAAACAAGGTGTTCAGATTGCTTATCACCACCATATGGGAACGGTTATTGAAACTGAGGAAGACGTCGATCATCTGATGGAAAATACCGGAGATGAAGTTGGATTGTTGCTGGATACCGGCCATTTGACCTTTGCCGGCGCTGATCCATTAGCTGTCGCAGAACGCTGGGCAAAACGCATTAATCATGTTCACTGTAAAGACATCCGTCCTGATGTGCTCGACGATATAAAAAATCGTAAAACCAGTTTCCTTGATGCCGTGCTGAATGGTGTATTCACCGTACCGGGAGATGGTTGTGTTGATTATCCGGCAATTTTTCAAGTGTTGAAAAAACAAAATTATGAAGGCTGGCTGGTAGTTGAAGCAGAACAAGATCCTGCTATTGCTCACCCATTCACCTACGCAACGATGGGTTATAACAATTTACGCAAATTTGCCAGAGATGCCGGATTGTTTTAATTAATCACAACCTGATTCATGCAAAAATAGTACTAAGGGTAGATAATATGTCCAAATTATTATCAAAATATCATGCACCGGATCAAAACAAACGAACTCAACATATCACGCCGGAATCAGCAAACTGGAAGTATGTCCATTTTGATGTTTATGAGTTGGCTTCGGGTGAAAAAATCACCTTACCCGCATCAGAAAATGAAACCTGTCTGGTTTTGGTGGCAGGAAAAGCCACAGTGACTACGCCACATCAACGGTTTGAGCATATTGGCGATCGCATGCAGCCATTTGAACGCAAAAAACCTTATGCTGTTTACATCACTGCGAGGGAATCTGTTGAAATTATTGCCGATACCGCTCTTGAACTCGCGGTATGCCAAGCACCGGGTAAAGGAATCTCCCCAACTCGACTGATTACGCCACAGGATATTGATGCAGAACAACGTGGCAATGGTTACAACCGACGCTATGTTCACAACATCCTACCGGATAATAAACCTGCTGATAGCTTGTTGGTGGTTGAAGTCTTTACCGATGAAGGCTGCACCAGCTCCTACCCTAGCCATAAACACGATACCGACAATGCACCACAGGAAACCTATTTGGAAGAAACCTATTACCATCGCCTGAACCCTTCTCAAGGGTTCTGCATGCAACGTGTCTATACCGATGACCGTTCACTGGATGAATCAATGGCTGTTTACAATAAAGATGTGGTAATGGTGCCCAAAGGCTACCACCCAGTGGCAACCATTGCCGGTTACGACAACTATTATCTCAACGTAATGGCCGGACCAACTCGTAAATGGCTATTTACCTGGGAAAAAGACCACCAATGGGTTAATAGTGAAGAATATGCACAAAAGCACAACAATTGATGCATATCGAGAAGAAAAAAGGTTGCTTTTTTAGCGCACTCAATCAAGTGCGCTGCTGCCTGTGCGGCAGTGAACATATTTATTCATTATTTATCTCCGGTGCTGATTTTCTAAGCTGCCTGTGCGGCAGTGAACTTGTTCAGAGAAATGCAAAATCAGAAAATATTTTTTCTAAGCTGCCTGTACGGCAGTGAACCTGATGGTGAGGGTATTTATGCAGGCTGTATTTTTCTAAGCTGCCTGTGCGGCAGTGAACCCAGATATTTGAGCGCGGGATGTCGATCTCATTTTCTAAGCTGCCTGTGCGGCAGTGAACGAATACGAAGATAATCCCCCACCCGTCCGTAATTTCTAAGCTGCCTGTGCGGCAGTGAACATGGGCGTGGAAGAATAACTATCTCTGAATATTTTCTAAGCTGCCTGTGCGGCAGTGAACGAAATTCAGGATGTTATCGATGGCGTCAGGTACTTTCTAAGCTGCCTGTGCGGCAGTGAACAGGTGTTCAAGCTCCGCCGAAAAATGTTGCTTTTCTAAGCTGCCTGTGCGGCAGTGAACATCAGGTAGCCAAACGACTACAATCAGCAGAATTTCTAAGCTGCCTGTGCGGCAGTGAACTCATCAATTTGACTATCATCAATCCACAACTCTTTCTAAGCTGCCTGTGCGGCAGTGAACTCAAAGATATAACTGACGGTTTCGATGATGAATTTCTAAGCTGCCTGTGCGGCAGTGAACTGGATGGCAACTTGTCATACTCAATTTCATCATTTCTAAGCTGCCTGTGCGGCAGTGAACGAAAGCGGCATATGTTGGCAACATCAGCCATATTTCTAAGCTGCCTGTGCGGCAGTGAACAAAATCACTTTGATACAGTCAGACAGGCTAACTTTCTAAGCTGCCTGTGCGGCAGTGAACATTTTATGCTCTTCTTTTTCAATAGCATCTTTTTTCTAAGCTGCCTGTGCGGCAGTGAACATGGATTTCTCAGATTGAGCGGAAAGAATAAATTTCTAAGCTGCCTGTGCGGCAGTGAACTACGGCGATAAGCAACATCTTCCTTCCAGGAATTTCTAAGCTGCCTGTGCGGCAGTGAACTTTTAGAAATGGATAAGAATTTCGTTGAGTGATTTCTAAGCTGCCTGTGCGGCAGTGAACGTTGTTTCTAAAGAAAATGCGGATAAGTTAATTTTCTAAGCTGCCTGTGCGGCAGTGAACAACACGAGCACATATACAATTTGCATTGGGTATTTTCTAAGCTGCCTGTGCGGCAGTGAACGGTTAGATACTACCTTTAATTTACTGATTATTAAAGAACATAATGATAAAAAGCAGAAAAACCCTTTTTATTAGCAGCGGCTAATCCCTTAAATAAATCAATAAGTTATAATTAGCCGCTAAAAAAGGGTCAAAACCAAGGGATGGTAGCTGATGAACTTAATCCATACGAGTTAAAAACTCCTGACGTCGGTTTGTCTTGTATTGGCCCTTGTTTGACAAACAACAGAAAACTTTGTCCTGATGACAAGCTCTTAAGGTACAGAAACGGTAAATGAGTGCGTTGTTCCTTGCTGATAGGAATGCGTTGCAAGGCTTGTTCCTCCGTTAACCATCCTTTTTTAATCGAACGACGGCGAATCCTATCAACATTGCTTTTTACCTGCACTCGGCTAACACGACGATATCGAGCATCCTTAGGTACCAGCTTGATATCAATCACCTCAGTATAATCCCTGAGTCCTTTTAACCAAGATAATGTTTGCAAGTCATTCAGCGCTTCGCTTGAACCGTGAATTCTCAGCGTATCCCCCAGTGTTTTTCTCGCACACGGAAAACTGACCCCAATACGTCCGTTACCTACTTGCCCCAAAGCCCGATGCAGTTTAGCAAATAACGCTTCCATAAGGTCTTGCTGGCTAAATTCAGGATCGGGAAGAACACGGATTTCAAAGTAATAATCCATCTGATCCCCTTATTCACCTTTTTCACCAAAAACACCGCCACGAATTAGCGTCGCCATAACATAGTGTTGTTGCTCTACTTCTGGCGTTTTTCCTTTAACAACCCAGTTATCTAACAAAGTATAAAAATCCATTTTTACTTTAGGTTGACGATAAGCCTTACCGCGACTGGTGACAGAACCATAGGGTTCAACCGCTATTGGGCCAAGACCTAATTCCGTAGCGTCTGGATACCATGTGTCAATGGTGCGGAGCGCATTACCCACTTTCTGCGAATGCAATGCAGCGATCTCATTGACCTGATACAACACTTTACTTTTTTTACTGTTACTGTCGAGAACCAACTCTTGAGAAGGGAAAATTTCCTGCCCATGCCCCAAACGAACAAAAGCCTCAACATTGAATAATGTTGATCTATCGCCTGCCAATCCTTCTTCAATTTCGGCAGCAAGTTCAGCTAAATCACCTTCTACCTTACCAAATTCACGTAAGCTGAAATCTTCGCAATCAAACTCCCACCATTTGCCACTCTTACCACTTACGCGAACCTTAATTTCTTCTGCTCCAACTCGGTTACGCCACAAAAACCGTCCATTAGCCAGATTTTCTGCATAACGTGCTGCAAGTGTTTTGAAACCATGTTCAGCGATATAACCGTTAATCACGTTTGCCAGTTCAGCTTGATAATCCTGATCATTACATACTGATGGTGTTGAAAGATTGCCTAAGACCCGTAATGTAAAACTGACTTTTAGGGTATCAGCATCAAAAGGTAATGCGGCAACATCAACACGTTGCAGGTTTGCTTTTTGAATCTCCGCATCCAGTTTGGCTGGATCGCTGGTTAATGCGTTTTTCAAGCGGTTAGAAATCGTACCTCTGACTGCTTTTTCCTGAATAGCAATAGGCTTCCATTCGCCACTGATCTGTTCCCAATTTCCAGCAAACATTAAAGCATCTGAGTTAGAAAGTTTACGTTCAAATGCTAGTACAGAAGCCGTTTTAATAGTTGATTTAGACATGTAGATATCCTTCTTTTAATTAATCAGTCGATTATTCTTACTTTCTTATTGGGTTTGGATTGACGGGAAATAGACTGTTGATTACCACACCTGTATACACCCTCTCCCTCTTGATAGTCATAACACCAGAGTAACTGGCGAATATCGTCAATACGGTGCGGGCTTTTCCATTCACCTACTCCGTAAATTGCTTCTACAAAACAAAATGGAGTATTAGGATCACGAGTTTTATCTACTTTCCCGGCGGGATATAGCGGCGATATTGCCTGATAACCTGTCATCACAGGAACTAAATATCCAGAATCCGGTTTTGGAACATATTCCCAAGATGCAGGATCACCAATTTCAGGTTGCTTATCATCCTGCTTAGGAATAGCCCGCATTTTAATAGTAGAAAAATCAAGCCAGGCATCAATCATCTCTGCTTGAGGGTTATCCTGTTTTAATTCTTCGTAGTGTTTAGCTAACAATTCAGAGCGATCTAGCAAAGCAAAACCCGGTAATAAACGCCGCATTAACTTACGGGTATCCTGTCCTTCTTGCGGAAAAGCAATAACATCCACTTTAGCAATTTCAGTGATAGTACCGCCTGCTAACCTCTGAGTTGGACATATTTCTAGTAAATATTGTTCCAATTCTTTAGCTTCTGTATCACCAGCAATTTCACCAGAACATTCTATTAATAAAGACACTGTCATATGCATTCGACCTTCTTCATTAATCGTTGCCGTTTTTGCTTCTTTGGTTAACGGATTGCGAGTTAATGCAAAAACTTTATCTTTAATTGGATCGGACCGATATGCATGAAGTTGATGGTTATGACAAATTACACCACAATTTTCCAGTTTTAGATTATAGCTTTTTTGTAGCTTACGTGAGATAGAATGAGTAAATCCAAGAAAGTGGGTAATTGCCGGAAAACCATAAGTTATACCCGTAATCGCATTCGCATTTTCTACTTTAATTTTACGCAAAATAATCAGATGGCTCATGGCATAACCTCCGGTAATTCATCTTCAAATTCACGTAACCGCTCTTTAAACACAGAAGCCCACTCACGACGTTCAGATAATCCCATTTCTAACCGCTCATGCTTTAAACTCTGATTCAGCCAGTAACTAAAATCTGCGGCTATCTCTTTTTTCCAGTCACCACCTTCGCGTTCAAATTTAAACGTTTCATCTTGCTGACAACGATAAGGATCAAGCCAGAGTTGTTGAGCACGTTTTAACGCACAATCTTCATTAGCACTCCAGCCTTTAAGCTCAATCAAATTTTGTATACCGACGACATAGTTAAACAAAACATCAATAATTTCATCAACATATTCCTGACGACATTGCTGAATCTCTAACGTGTTCTCATATTTTTGTACACTCAACAAATACCGTTGCATCTGCCAAACAGTGCTACGGACTAATGATACAAATTCACAGCCCAGATCAAAAATAGATCTGTGCTTCATAGGTGGTTTAGTTATATTTTTCCATTCAGGGGCTGAACATGGTAGAAGATAAACTCGTCCACCCCGCATATTGTTAAGATAAGAGGTAATTTGTGGCTTAGTGCTGCCAAAATACTGCACAGCAGTATTGGGATAAACCACGATAGTTTCAGGACGCCAAGATTCTTCTTTTCTCGCTTTGTTAATTTCTTTAGATAATTCACCAAAGCGTGCTTCAGTAATACGCTGATGCATGGTATGCGCTAGAGATGAAGAAAATAGTGGGCCTAATAAGTGGTATTTATCATAGCCGACAGGAAAATAAAGCTGTTTTGCTAGTCTATGTGAAGAAAGTCGTTTATCTGATAAAACTTGCCTAAACCCATTGATCCATAATTCAAGCTGCTGCTCATTTTTCGCCAGTTCAGCTAGTGCTGAATAGTCTGCCCGATTTATATTTGCAAGCAATGAATCACCTTCCCGATATTCTGTCAATAATAATTTCGCAATATCAAGAGCAGCCGCATTTCCTGCCGCATCTATAGCAGGTCTATCTAAAGCTGCCATGGAAAGATATTTAATATCTTCTTTTACATTTGCTTTTGATTGTACCGCGAAAATACTGCTACCTCTTGCATCAGTATGGACAAATTTCAGAACATGTGTCACTAAGCGGATTTGATCTACTCGGCTAACTGCATCATCCAGCCAATTTCTAACTTCATAGTGCTCTTCCAATTCCTTGCGTTGTTCAGCTAACTTTTGTTTAACTGGCGTAATATCCTCCATAGAGGTTAGTTTTGCCAATTTTTTTTCAGCCTCTTTATCAAAAACCTCCAACTTTGACTGTTTACGGCTTTCAATATAATCAACAATAAATCGACTCAATCCATTTTCATTCATAGGCTCTTACCTACCTTATCAAAATGATTATCTGGTTGTCTGCTAAATTTAGCTCAAAAACATGATCTTGTACATCATAAACTAATAAATACTCCAGCTTTGAACTCATCACCCTAACCAGTGTATTTTAATTTATTCTGTTCATTCGCTTTACCAAAATTTTGCCTCTGTGTATTTCACAACAAAATACCTAAAAATCATCCTATTTTCACCCCAAATTATTACAGTGGTAATGAGAAATAGGGTATCAATCAAGTCACGGTATTAAGCTTGTTTCTTCTGCCAATTCAAGATGAATATATCCATAAAACATCTCATCACCAATGACATATTCATTAGACAGTTTATTTCTTTAAATGTTCAATGTATCTTTAAAAAAATAATCTCCCTCCTTTAAGTGCTTTTGAAGGGTAATCCGCAATTTTATATAGAATTTTCATAGTACAGCTCGTTATAAATAGGCTCAATACAAAATACAGGCGTTATCCATAGGCATTAAACTCAGACGAGCATAAAGTCCTTCGGCTTCCATATGTGATAACAGGCAAATACATTTAGTATTTTCCACCTCTAGTCTCGATTCAAAACAATCAATCACATTAAATCACTTCTCACTCGAATCAGTGGATTTCGATCAGATCTCTTTGGACATCCGGTGTTAAACGATAGAGAATCGACATTAGTCGTATTTACCTGTCTCTAGTTCATCAAAAAACGATTCACCATCAACTAGGTTACCTTCTTCAATATCAGCTTTGGCTTGGATTGCTCTGGATTTCAAAAGCTGAATCTTAAGCGCTTCAATGTTTTCATATTCATCTATTGATAGGACAACAGCAACAAGCTTGCCGTTCTTATTAATCTGGATTGGAGCACGCTGCGCTCTTAGCAGCATATCACCAAAGTGAGTTTTAACTTCATTGGCAGAAAATACATACATATTTGTAGTCTCGCAAATATCGTTCGATTCGCTTAATTTGATCAAATCGAACGACAATCACCTCGATCATTACCTAAAAACACCACATATTAATTCAACTAACTTCTCTAAACACCCCTAAAAACGGGTGATAACACCATGCTTCTCCGTCATCTTTTTTCCTGAGGCAAATCTCACCAAAATGTTGGCTTACATTTTTTAACTCCATTTCATTTGTATCAGCCAAATTCTGGTAAATCGTCTCAGTATCAAGTTCAATCCAAGCACTCACACCAAGTGCAAACTCTAATTCTGGCACATAGTCAAACGTGTCGCTTTCTTTTATCCCTGCCTGACCGCTGTCCAGAGCCACAAACTTCGCTTCTTCACCCTCTTCTCCAAGCCACAAATAATGTAGTTCATCAGGTTCTGATTGACGAAATGGTTTATGGCGTTGCAATTCTGCACACCATGAAGCCTGTTCTCGCCACCAAAGAGCTGAGCAGTAACCGTGTTTATTATCAGAGACACCTTGAAGCTCTTCCCATAAACGTTGATGCTCAAGATCGACCAAATTTTCAAACGGTGAACTATCTCCAGCATTATCGCGTTCCTTTATTCTCGGCAATGCACTGATTAGTTCATATTGATAAGGTTCCAGTAATTCATGTAAATCATGACTAGCAAAAAGATAATCTTTCGACTCAAACCCTGGGCGACAATAAACCGGATGTTTTAAATCAGTCGCTTTAAGTGCCTTATAGTTTTTCGCCAGAATATGCAGATTAGGCTCCCGTGGTTCTTTTCGTCGATGACGTTGAATACGTCCGGCAAGTTGTATCAATGAACGCATTGAGCTAGGTTCAGCTATACTCCAGTCGTAATCATGATCCCGACCAACTTCAGCTACAGAAGTTGCCGCTACTACAAAAATATGATCCCTTTCCGATGTCTCTTCTAATACTTTGCGAATTTCCGCCACCTGCCACAACTCTTCTTCATCGTATCGTGTTAACGTTGAATCCAGCCGACGTTCAAGATGAGAACGTATCGCTAAAGGATGCTGGCTATGATAGACACAATAATGGATACGCACATTTTCAGGGGATGGCATTTGTAATAACCGCTGTGCAACAGCAACTAGTGGATTAATATTTGCCATACGGATTAAACCAATAGAGACGGTTTTACCCGATGAGTGGGTTTGATGATGTTCTTCATGCAACTTCAATATAGAGCGATTCATCACTTCGGCGATAGTATTAATAACATCATTAATCTTACGACTTTCAGAAATAATCGGCACAAGTTCAGCTTTACGCAATGGCACTATTTTTTTAAGCCTACCAATACGCTTATTAACGAAAATATTATGCTGTTCCTGAAACTGATATGCATCGACCACATCCTGTTGCGTTGTTTCATATTCATCAAACCAAGCACAACAGATATTCACCGGAGCACCAGGTTGACCACATGCTAATTGATAATCTTGGCGTCCGGCACGATAAGCATTGAACAATGCCTGAGTCAACGCAGGCGGTAATGTGGCAGATGAAAGCAATACCCGCGAACCTAATAGTCCTGCCCAATTCACTAATCGGCATAAAGCCGACAAATCGTTAATATCAAAATCATCAGGTTCATCTAACACGAGATCAGAAGTGAGTAACCTCAACATAGGTGCAATTTGCTTTCCACCACGAATACCTTCTGTAGCTGGAATTAAATGGTCGATGGTCGCCACCAGTACAGGTGCGCTAAGCAGCTTATTAAGTTTATTATCTTTACGTAACCAATGACTCAGACGCCCATCATCTAAGCTACCGTCATAACTAACATACTGGTGTTCAGCAAATAACGCTTCCGCGGATATGCTGCCCACATCAGGCTCAAGCGCCTTTTGGCGGAGTTGATGTAATTCTTTCACTGCCTGCGAGCCAATCAGTACCGCTAAATCATCTTCTTCTAAATGCAATCTTTTACGTAACGCATCACCGGTTTGTAACGTTAACGTTCTTAACCCCAAAGCGATAGAAAAACGGCATCCTTGTTTTTCATCAGCTAATCCATACATGATGCGTGCATTAGCAAAAGTTTTACCACAACCAGTAGAAGCCATATTAATGCCAAAAAAGCCCTGTTCTACTGAACGTTCGCGTAAAGCACATGCGACATCGAATGCCTGATCCTGCCAGCGGTATTTTTCATCTTTACTGCGTTGTTTAAATCCTTTATGCCGGGTAATCGCAGGCAGCGTTTTGCGGATATGCGGCAAACTTCTCCCTAGTAATAAAGCATTCTGCCCAACACCAATATTGTGTTCATCTAATCGCTGTTTGCACTTACCGGTGGTCTTATCAGTATTGGCAAACACATCATAGTTGACATCCTGCCAACCCAAAGTTGCAGGCAACGATGAATAATGATGATCGGCCAGCATTAAAACCAGTCGAGACATATGACTGGTGAAACGCTGGTTCAGATTGCCATGTTGCGATAATGACGTTGATTGCAGCGCTCTTCGCGCAAATTTTTGGGCTTTCTGACGCCAAGTCTGACTGCGGATAGGTGTACCATTTGGGAATGTCCAGACATCACGCTTATCCTGATCACTCCAGACCTTATTATCCATGTTGACTGAGTTCCATGACGGTTCTAACTGCTTAGTCAACCAATTATCAATGTATTCCAGTTGCGGTTCGCTTGAATAATTGGAAGGATAAACAGGAAGACGATGATGAGAGAGGATTAGCCAAGCAACAGTGGTTGCCAATGGCGGTAAATCAGTAAAAGGGTTCGTATATTTTTTACCAATACCATCTTTAACCAAACGGGAAAGAATCTTATCCTCATCACTAGGCTCAATCTGACTTAACGAAGTCAACCACTCCTTATCATTTTGATTATCAACAAATGCCCGAAATAACCGCAGAGATACCCATTCATGTCGATATGGTTGAAACCGCCCATCTCCTCGTAAACCTTGCTGGAACAATGCATTAGCTTTACCAAAATCATGAAATAACCCGGCAATCGCTGCCAATAAGCTGATAGCCTCTACACTATGCCAATGATTTTCATCCTGACTTTTCAGCACATCACGTTGTGTTGTATTAGTGGGTACAACTCCTCGTGAGTTAAAGCGCCGCAAATTCCCGACTATCCATAACAGCTCAGTTTGACCACCACTTTTTATCCAATGGCAAGCCACCGCCGTATTACGACGTGCCGTTTTACGCAATAGCTTACGCAAAGTATTTAAACCTTCCAGGGTGATAGCCGTTTGCCAAGTTCTATCACCTTTACGTTCAGCAAATTGATCCAAAATTCGGCGGGTTTCTGTTAGTGCGCGTTTGTTGCATTGAGAGACTAAAAGAATATTCATCGTGCCACCTGACTCAGTTGCTGAGCAGTTGTTTGCAAGGCATCAATCATAGTGTCCAATGCCTCAGCTTTTTGAAATCCACTAATACAGCGTTGGCGAAACTCCTGTTCATCTTCTCCAACCATTGCCGCAATAAATGCTTGTGGCAATACCAACGCATCTTTAATCAGATCAGCAACATCAAAAACCAAACCACCACGACGGGTTTTACCATGTAACACCGCCAAACCATGTGGTAAACCAATGACCCAAGTCGCAACAGCCGCCAATCCGTAAGCCAGATAATTACCATGATCAAGAAAACGGTTGGCCAAATCGACACCGCCGCCGCGTTTTGCCCGAACAAAATCGCCATAACTCACTGCATTTGCCGCCAGTTTGTATAACGCTTTAGTCATCACTGCTTCTTGTGCCATTAAGTCTTTATTATCGCGACAATTTGCAAGATTCTGCTCATAACGTGTGAGTAATGACAATAAACTCTCACTATTAAATATAAAAGCGTTATCTCGCAACATTCGACTACTTAGCCAATGTTCACGAATTTGTGCGATACGAATTTTTTGAAAAGCAATTGCTGCGGCTAATCGTTTTTCGTCATCAAACCAAAAACTCACCCAATCTTGTAAATACTCCGTAGGGCGATATTCGCTTTGCGGTGTCAGCCAAGATATATCAACTTCATTAGCCGCAAATAGCGGTGTACCTCCACCTCCACAAAAACCAACTAAAACACCCGCCTTAGCAAATTCACGCATTGCTGCCTGAGTAATAGAAGTACCCGTTCCCAACATAATAACGGTGGTATTTGCAATTGGGATATTCCAATACAGGGATTGCTTTCCCTCATCAGTGACATACTCAACGCGGCCACCATTAACTAATACTCGACAATATTGCAGGTAATAAATATTCGAGCGTTTGGAATGCAAAATAGTTTTAAGGTCACTCGGAGAAAAGTTGTTATCCATAATGTAGAATTACCTAACTAATTAATTTAACTTATGGTAAATACTATGTATAAATTTTACATAAGTAAAACATTACAGATGTAAATTAAAAATTTTTACAATTCTTTACTAACTCACAGAATAGTGCCTTCCCTAAACAGGAATGATTATGCTCTAAACTACCTGTGTGGCAGCATGCTCGATAATTTAGGAGAAGAGGATAATTTTCTATTTTTAAACTGCCTGTACGGCAGTGCACATGCGTCTCTATGTACTTCTGGATAACTCTCTTTTCTAAGCTGCCTGTACGGCAGTGCACTTCAGACTTCGATAAACAAGATATTTTAGCTTTTTCTAAGCTGCCTGTACGGCAGTGCACTTTTTGAGTATTAATATTTTCAGGAACTGACTTTTCTAAGCTGCCTGTACGGCAGTGCACTTTTACGAACTACAGTCACTGGACAGCAAACCTTTCTAAGCTGCCTGTACGGCAGTGCACCCGTTTACTCTGGAGAACTGGAAAGGCTATCTTTTCTAAGCTGCCTGTACGGCAGTGCACGTGTAACTACTCTTGTTCCAGCTTCTGTTTTTTTTCTAAGCTGCCTGTACGGCAGTGCACAGTTATGTATAATCTCCCAGCGATCAATAAGTTTTCTAAGCTGCCTGTACGGCAGTGCACACTTTGACAATAATTGTATCTCAGGAACATCTTTTCTAAGCTGCCTGTACGGCAGTGCACAGGTATGGAATGCTCAACCTTATGTTCCCGATTTTCTAAGCTGCCTGTACGGCAGTGCACTAGTAGAAGATACTCGTCCATTGGGTCCAGATTTTCTAAGCTGCCTGTACGGCAGTGCACCACTCCGTTCTCTTGGCGGTAGAACGATGTACTTTCTAAGCTGCCTGTACGGCAGTGCACTAGAAATATAATATAGCGAGAAAATTATGAAATTTCTAAGCTGCCTGTACGGCAGTGCACGGCTCATTAGACGTATAATAATTACATCGAAATTTCTAAGCTGCCTGTACGGCAGTGCACTGTTACATATTAACTTTAACCTGCTGATTTTTAAATAGCATAACTACTAAAAAGTGAAAAACCCTTTTTATAAGAGATAATTAATTTATCCATAAAATCAATAAATTACAACTCACTTCAAAAAAAGGGTAAAAATAAGGTAGCAGCAAAAATACCATCACATACTTAAGTCATCTGTTCTAAGCCTAAGATCTATCCAGTAAGTGAGAATTGTTGCCTGTAAAATGTTCAATGATACTGGAACCATTCACTGAATTCGGTCATCGACAAAAATCAGTACCTCTTAATCTCACAGCCCCTTTCAATAGTGACATCATCCAATATTCCAACAGTTTCATTAATTTCACCATGTACTTAAATATTGAAAAATTCAGTATTACCCAATTTAACAAGTATCCAATTCATATTTTCAGAAATATAATTAGCTTAATTAAAGATATAATCTATATTACATGTTATTATGAGAGCAAATATAAAAATTACAGATAAAAAATGATTCTTTATTATTAGCTAATAATCCTATAATGACTCACCTCCAGAATATACCGCCACCATATCAATATATTATACAAACCATTTTAGCAACCACTCCCATCATTAAATAAAAACATCAGGTTGTTTTCTCATATATCTAATATTCCATTCCATCTTAACAATGGTAGATTATCCTCTATCATTAAGGAAATGCTCTGAAAATATCAGAGCATTTTTTAAGTTAAACGCATTGCTTACTATTAGCGCCGTAGTATGGTGTAAGAAAATATCATGTTACGAAGATAATCGTTGTCAATTTTATTATCAATGATTTCACCGGTCTCAAGAATCAATCGGTGAGTTGGTTCTTTTGAGCAAAGAATCATGAGCCGCATTTTATCTTTTATAAGCCAGCTATCATTGCTCGCAGGACTAAGCCAATGAGATTTTAGCAAGATATTACCCTGACTATCACAAGGCATTTCATTCAATTTCACTGTCCAGTTAGCATCAATTTCCGCTTCTTTATTGATAGGTCCATTCTCACCTTTAATATCAACAGAACCATAAAATAAGAAGTCACCATCAACAAGGTGAACTTTACCGTTACTCCTAGAATATCCTAACCCAATATTTTTAGGGATATTCACTAACGTTTGATATTGAACACCTTTAACTGAATACATCATGTTTCAATCTCCTTTCGTTATATACCCGTTATCTTTCAAGTTACCTCTTTGTTGGCTGCACTCACTCGCCCCAGTCACATAGTTATCTATGCTCCCGGGGATTCGCTCCCTTGCCGTCGCGATGCATCTTGAAATCCGTAGGGTATAGCTACTATATAAAAATAGAATTTAACCACTCTGGATTTAACTAACATATGCAATATTATTATTCTATAAATAATTTCATATTTCTTTAAATAATCCATTGGATATTTTGCCATCCAATATTCTTCACGGTCAATTATTCAATCTATTTATAACTAAATTCACCTATCAATCAAAAACTTTATTAAAGTCTGATATTTTAAAAATGTGATTTTAAATAATCTATATTATTGCAGGTGAAAACCATTTAAATAAATCCATTTTTATGTAAAAATCAAATTAATAATTTATATTTAAAAAATCACAAGACCTTATTTTTAATTCTAAAAAACCACATACATTCCAATTAAAAAATAATCACGGCACTCTTTTCAATATTATTTGAAATTTACCTAACATAAGGATTAATAGAATTAACGGTTATCAAGCATCAATTTGTCATTATTGTTCATTATGAGGTAATTCAATACCTTTGGATACAATGTTCATATTCCACTATTAAATTATTTAATTAAAAGCTAATCAATTAAGCCACCAAATATTATATTTGCAAACTACTGAATATATTTCACATCCAATTACTTTACTAAACCATTTTCACATCACTAATAAACATAAGCATTTAACCACTCATAATAAATATTGATTTTACAGATAAAACCGCTTGTAACACATTCAGCCAAATAACTATAATGATAAAGAAATAATAGAATAAAGATTATATATAAAAACTCCGGTAAAACTTTTGAAACTTACAATGATAGTGAATTTGGCATCCCTACCTTACCCAAGACGCACTCCTGCAAACTTTAGGTCTAAATTTACATCAAGTTGACGAAGACGTATCAGCGCTTCAACCCTATTGGTTGTTTTAAGAGATTGAACTATTTCAGATTTGCTACAAACTTGTACCAAATCAGCAGGTATTCTCCGGCGGAAATAATACATTAGCCCACGACGATAAAGATGAGTACACATACGAATGAACTCTCCAGCACCGTTGGAACGATGTGGTACACTCATGTGCAACAGTAAGGTGTGAATCTTAGGAAAATTGTTTATAAACATAAAGTTAGAAAGAATTGGCGGAGGAGGAGAGATTCGAACTCTCGGATGGTTTCCCATCGGCGGTTTTCAAGACCGCTGCCTTAAGCCGCTCGGCCACCCCTCCGCAATGGCGTGCACTATAAACAGCACCGAGACAGATGTAAAGTATCCTTCTGTTCGATTGCCGTAAATTTACCCTTTTTTATGGTTTTTGGCTTACTTTATCGTCACATGTGCATACCATTCTTGGGTATGGAAGTGATTTTTGCTAAATTACGGCTACTTTTCTTTAATGGTTATTAATGATTATGCTGGTATTCGAAGGTCAAGAAATCGAAACCGATGCGCAAGGTTATCTGAAAAACAGTAGTGACTGGCAGGAAGCAATAGCTTTACTTCTCGCCAAACAGGAAGAAATCACTTTGACTGAACCGCATTGGGAAGTCATTCGTTTTATCCGGGAATTTTATAAGGAGTTTAATACATCCCCAGCTATCCGTATGTTAGTAAAAGCGATCGCACAAAAATATGGCGAAGAAAAAGGCAACAGCCGCTATCTTTACCGTCTGTTTCCCAAAGGGCCAGCAAAACAGGCAACTAAGATCGCCGGGCTACCGAAACCGGTAAAGTGTATCTAATCAATAAACTAGCTCAGTGGCGGACAATAAAATCTGCAATATCCTCCACTGCGCAGGATTGAGATGAAAAGTTATCTATTCGTGCTCCTGGAGGACCACCCTGCTCCAACCAATGGGTTAATGTATTTAGTTGTTCACTATCACCATAAGCTACGATTTTGACACTACCGTCATGCAAATTACAGACATAACCTGTCAGCCTATTAAGTTTCGCCCAACGAAAAGTTTGATAACGAAATCCAACTCCCTGAACCCGGCCATAAACATAAATTGTTACCCCATATTTAATCATAATTACCCCCTAATCAACCAGTCACCTTGCGGTATCGCTCACATATATAGTTAAGCACACGACTCTTGGTTGTGTTTTATATTTACTACAGCTAACCTGAAAATAGATGAAGCCACATTTGCAATTTAAAACAAAAAATGGCTTCAACTACCGGGTACAGCTCTTGTAATTCACCTTACTGCCCTTATATCAATGTCAATACAAGACTTCTTTGGAGGTGACTATGATTATCGCCAGCAAATTCGGTATCGGCCAACAAGTACGTCACAAACTTCTGGGTTATTTGGGAGTCATCGTGGATATTGATGTGGAATACTCACTGGAACAACCCCAAGAGGATGACATTGCATCCAATGCTACCCTGCGTTCCGCCCCCTGGTATCACGTTGTGATGGAAGATGACAATGGTCAACCTGTACATACTTATCTGGCCGAAGCACAATTAGCCTATGAAACATCCGATGAACATCCAGAGCAACCTTCTCTCGATGAGCTAGCAGAATCCATCCGCCATCAACTACTGGCCCCAAGACTGCGCAATTAACCTCCAATATTATACCTAACAACCTAAGGCAGTTATCGCGCTTCTAAGCTGCCTGTACGGCAGTGCACTCATCCTAGCTCTTCAATTGCTTATTATGAATTTTCTAAGCTGCCTGTACGGCAGTGCACTATTTAATTTTGAATGAGATTGCTGATAAATTTTTCTAAGCTGCCTGTACGGCAGTGCACAAAAAATCAGTAGGAGGGGTACTAGGTACAGTTTTCTAAGCTGCCTGTACGGCAGTGCACCGTATATTAAAAACGTTTTATCTGCTGTAGGCTTTCTAAGCTGCCTGTACGGCAGTGCACGCGCGTTCATCGGGCAGAAACAAAATTTGAGATTTCTAAGCTGCCTGTACGGCAGTGCACGAAATTCAGGATGTTATCGATGGCGTCAGGTATTTCTAAGCTGCCTGTACGGCAGTGCACATGACAAGTGTCAATATCGAACCAGCCGAAATTTTCTAAGCTGCCTGTACGGCAGTGCACACAAGCCCAACATAGAACTTTCTTGAGCTCAATTTCTAAGCTGCCTGTACGGCAGTGCACGATATCCTAAGTTAGCGCTAGCTTATCCTGATTTTCTAAGCTGCCTGTACGGCAGTGCACTTTTGCGAGTTGGTCCATTTCCCGTCCCCATCTTTCTAAGCTGCCTGTACGGCAGTGCACATCAAGTTCAAATATCCCGTAGGGGTTTACATTTTCTAAGCTGCCTGTACGGCAGTGCACTCATTGATATCGGCATGAGTATCGATAGAACGTTTCTAAGCTGCCTGTACGGCAGTGCACTTACCATCCGTTTCTTCATCAGCTCCCTGCTTTTTCTAAGCTGCCTGTACGGCAGTGCACTACTACCATAGGATTCTACTCGGTCTCCTAGTTTTCTAAGCTGCCTGTACGGCAGTGCACTTAATTTCTTCCCATCTAGCGTAGCAACAATATTTCTAAGCTGCCTGTACGGCAGTGCACATATTCCCAGTTTCCCCCCCATTGCCCTGAGATTTCTAAGCTGCCTGTACGGCAGTGCACGCTAACAACTGATAAATCCTGCCTTCCTCCAATTTCTAAGCTGCCTGTACGGCAGTGCACGAATGGGCGCTGTGCTAGAAGGTGCCGCAAACTTTCTAAGCTGCCTGTACGGCAGTGCACGATCTGGAAGCGCTGAGCACTCACTACCTTGTTTTCTAAGCTGCCTGTACGGCAGTGCACCTGAGGGCTGACTTGTGGAGGGTAGATAAACTCTTTCTAAGCTGCCTGTACGGCAGTGCACTTTATACGAAATGTGACACTGGCCGTCGGATTTTTCTAAGCTGCCTGTACGGCAGTGCACAGCCAGAACTATCACTCATCACTATTACGAACTTTCTAAGCTGCCTGTACGGCAGTGCACCGTGAACTCTGAAGTCATGCCACGAAAATTGGTTTCTAAGCTGCCTGTACGGCAGTGCACTGTTACATATTAACCTTAAGTTGCTGACTGTTAAAGAATATAGTGATAAAAAATGAAAAAACCCTTTTTTCAGGAGATATTTTATTTTTATTTTAAATCAATGGGTTATTTTTTGATGATAAAAAAGGGTCAAAACTAGGGCACAACAAAAGCACCATATCTTATAGCAATAAAAGTGTAGATTCTGGCAAAATCTAGCAGCAATAAGAGCAACTAAATTTTCCTTAAGATATTGTAATAACTGTAAAAATAGATTTTATAAGATGTCTAGAAAAGTAAACTCAATATCCAACTCAAACATTATTTTGAACACTTGGAACCCGGACACCGTTTCTCATCCAACGCCTTAAGTTTGCATTAGATATTGGTGCCAGGGTCCCTTCATCCACTAATTAGAAACCAAATAACTACAAGCTGAAAAATATTATTTTTCGAGTCCCAATCTTGGAATTTCAATTTTTGGGCAACGATCCATAACAACATCCAGACCTGCTTCCTCTGCCAATATTTTTGCTTGCTCATTAATAACACCAAGTTGCAACCAGAGCACTTTTGCTTTGATATCTATAGCTTCTCGCGCAATGTCATATGCAGCGTCAGCATTACGGAATACATCAACCATATCAACAGCCTGTGGAATATCTGCCAGTTGCGCATACACCCGTTGCCCAAGCAGTGTTTGTCCGGCAAGCTTCGGGCTGACAGGAATCACCTGATAGCCTTGTTCCAGTAAATAAGCCATAACTCTATAACTTGGACGAGCAGTTTTTTCACTCGCACCTACCAATGCGATAGTTTTTACTCGTTTTAGTATGTCTGCAATTTTCTGGTCACTCATTCACTCCTCCTTAAATCCGATATTTTTACTTTGTTTATTTATTACAATGTATATGATAAACGTTGTTATCAATTGAGTTCACTGCATTCGAAAACACAATAACGATTACCAAAGGCATCCTCATGGAATTGACAACCCGCACAATGGCAACCGCTAAAAATATAGCGCTTATTGCACATGACCACTGTAAAACTTCGCTGCTAGCTTGGTCCAAAAAACATAAAAGTTTACTCAAGAAACATCATTTATACGCCACCGGCACAACCGGTAATCTGATTCAGAACGAAACCGGATTATCTGTTACCAATATGCTTAGTGGTCCAATGGGTGGAGATCAACAAATTGGTTCTCTAATCTCAGAAGGGAAAATTGATGTGTTGATATTTTTCTGGGACCCACTTAATTCCGTGCCTCATGATCCTGATGTAAAAGCACTTCTACGCCTTGCTACAGTATGGAATATCCCTGTTGCAACTAATCTAGCGTCTGCGGATTTTATTGTTAGTTCTCCTCTATTTTCTGAATCAGTAGATATTCAAGTACCTGATTATCAACATTATCTGAATGGACGTCTGAAATAAGTCTTTACAACATATACCTACAACTACACGTTTCTCCAAGTCAAATACCAAGAAAAAACAGAGTGGGATTTCCAGGAAAGGTATCCCATGATAGCGTTGAATATTTCAGCCAACGCAAAACCTTAAGGTTTACGTTGAACAGGCACACTTAACTGCTCTAACTGACGTACAAACACCGATGGATTATTCTTGTCTTGCATCAACCACACCTGCTTCTTCGCCCGTGTTAATGCAACATAAAAAAGACGACGCTCCTCCGCATCCGAAAAATCTTCCGGCTGTGGCAATAAAACCCACTCCATCACAGATTCCCTTGCTGGTGCAGGAAAACCATCTTGCCCCTGATGCAGACCAAGAATAATCACATAATCCGCTTGTTGTCCTTTAGAAGCATGGATAGTCATAAATTCTATTTTCAATTTAGGCCAGCGAGTTGCTGCTTTTTTCAGTAATTCAGGTTTCAAATAGTGATAACGCGCCAGAAATAAAATCGTTTCTTGCTCAGTGACATAGCCACTCATTTTATTTAACAAAGGTTCAAGCTGGTCTTCTGGCAGGATAACAATTGATTTTTTATTACCTTTAGTCAAACCATTTAGTGATTTCCTTAACTGATTTGGATTTTGTTGCACAAACGCGTTAGTAATCTCACTAATCCTATCATTAAGCCGATAAGAGATATCCAGTACACATTCAGCACCTTTGCCAAAATAATTAGCAAATGCGCTAGTCAACATCCGCTCCGCGCCACTAAAACGATAAATTGCCTGCCAGTCATCCCCTACGGCAAATAGACAGCTTTGGCTATTTTGGGTTTGCATTGCAGTGAGCAATTTGGCCCATAATGGTGAAATATCCTGAAACTCATCGACCAAAATATGCTTCCACGGGCTGATAAACCGCCCTTTATCCAGAATATTCACTGCCTGATGGATTAACCCTGAGTAATCAACAGCACCTTCTGTTTTCAATTCAGATTTCCACGCCTTTAATAAAGGCCCCATCAGGCGAATACATTTTTGAAACCGATCCAGATACTCTTCCTGAACTTGCTCTATCATTGCTTTCTGACTACCACCATGCATACGCATCAACCCCAGCCAGCACTCAAGCCGATTTGACAGGCGGTTAGCAAGCTGTTCATCGTGCCAAAATTCACCTTCCGGCACTTCCCATTTCAACTCATCTGTCAGCCATTCCCGCCAACCTTTGGCCTGTGCTTTCTTCTCGCTACATTGTTGTTGCCAGTGTTTAATCAGAAAGTCTTTTCTTTTTTGTCCATCTGTTTCCAATACGCTGATTTTTGGCGCTTTATTACTCCCTTGCTGAATGATATGCAACGCCAAAGTATGAAACGTTTTTACTTTAATATCATTCACACCAAGACGACTCTGAATCCTCTCATTCATCTCATTGACGGCTTGATGACTAAAGGCTAACAATAATATCTGTTCAGGAATCGCCTGTTGGAGAAGTAATAACCAACCCGCTCTCGCTACTAACACCGATGTTTTGCCACTACCCGCGCCAGCAAGAACCAGAACTGAATTCTCACCATTAATAACAGCCAGACTCTGAGAACGGTTTAAAGGAGATGCTTCTATCCGCTGAAAAAAGTCACAGTGTTGCTCCAACATACGTTCTGTCCATTGCAGATTGATTTTTTCAACGCACTTTTCGCCATTCTCAAGCCAACGCAAACAAATTTGATACCCATCCCGGCAATGATCAAATTGTTCCAGACGCTGTAATGGCAACGGTAAAGCCTGAAATGTTGCTTGAATTTGTTGTTGTAATTGGAGTAAATCAGCTTTTTTCAACCAACGATTCTGTTGTCCAATTCTGTTGATTTCACTAACCTGAGCTGTCAGTACATTAACACTAATATCACTCATTTCCTGGCTCCATTTCTGCCATTCACCAAGCAGATAATGGTAAAAACGCTGAGTTTGCTGCCATTCAGTACCATGAAGGCGAACCGCTTGTCCATCGGATAGTTCAAACTCTAACTCACCCCAGATGATACCCCGTTTACACTGAATATTAATTAACTGGTTAAATGGGATCAGGTATTGATGCTTTTCACCACTGACTTCAATACCCGCATTCAGCAAGCGCACCCGATTATAAGGATGCTGAGCAAGGCATTGGCCAATTTGTGTTGCTTTAAGTTCCATTATCGAGCGCCGTACCTAAAAAATAGTTGAATTATGTCTTATAAGAGTTTTTTATCACTAATAAACCTTTTATCATAATATACCCGTTATCTTTCAAGTTGCCTCTTTGTTGGCTGCACTCACTCCGGTCACATCGTTATCTATGCTCCCGGGGATTCGCTCCCTTGCCGTCGCGATGCATCTTGAAATCCGTAGGGTATCGTTATTTATGACCATTATTATTACCTCAGAGGTATTTTGTGCTAACTGCTTTCTCTGGTCTGCGCCGTTTTCTTTATAACAGTCATTTTCTCTACTATAACCGTATCCTAATCGCCTTGGCGGGAACAACACTAGTGCCTTGGTTTCTGGATAAAGAGCCTAAAATAACTATCTCATTGACCTTGGGCGTTGTTGCCGCAGCACTCGCTGATCTTGATGATCGTCTGACTGGTCGTTTACGTAATCTAGTCATCACGCTGATCTCTTTCTTTATCGCTTCAGCCTCTATTGAATTACTGTTCCCTTATCCCTGGCTTTTTACCATTGGACTGGCGTTATCCACTTGCAGTTTTATCTTACTGGGAGCTCTCGGACAACGTTATGCCACTATTGCATTTGGTGCGTTGCTGATCGCAATTTATACCATGCTTGGCTCATCTATTTTCCCACTATGGTATCAACAACCCCTATTACTGCTGACAGGTGCAATCTGGTATAACCTGTTAACTCTAACGGGCCATTTACTGTTCCCTATTCGCCCATTACAAGACAATCTAGCACGTTGTTACCAACAACTTGCAGTTTACCTTGATGCTAAAGCTAATCTGTTTGATCCCGATATAATAGAAGAAGGATACCAGCAATCTGTCGTTAATGTGGCAATGGCAAACAGTGTCTTAGTTAACACGCTAAATCAAGCCAAAACCTCCCTACTGACCCGTCTGAAAGGCGATAACCGCCAACGCGGAACTCACCACACTCTGCATTATTACTTTGTTGCACAAGATATTCACGAACGGGCAAGTTCATCTCATGTGCAATATCAGAGCCTATTACATACTTTCCGTTACAGCGATATTCTGTTCCGCTTTCAACGTCTTCTCTCTGTGCAAGCCCGTGTATGCGAACAGATTGCTCAATCGATACTTTGGCACAAACCATACCAGCACAATCCGCGTATCGAACGTGCATTTAACTATTTGGAAAGTTCCCTGCAACAACTCAGTCAACAACAGAAACATAACCTCAAGATTACCGCCTTATATAATTTGCTGAAAAATCTACGCGCGATTGATGCACAATTAGCAAGTATGAGTTCTGGACGATACAATCTTTCCAAAGACAGAGAAGATGAGACTCAACTATCTGACGAAACGTTGACTGGCTGGCGTGATATCTGTCTAAGGCTCAACCGTCATCTAACCCCACAATCAGCCCTGTTCCGCCATGCAATCCGTATGTCTGTTCTGCTATGTAGTGGCTACACCATGATCCAGTGGTTAGATTTACAACATGGGTATTGGATTTTACTAACCAGTTTATTTGTTTGCCAACCCAACTACAGCGCTACTCGCCGCCGTTTAACACTGAGAATAATAGGAACCGTTGCCGGCGTATTGATCGGCTTACCAATCCTTTACTTTGTGCCATCCATTGAGGGGCAACTGGTGTTAATTGTCATTTCTGGTGTATTGTTCTTCGTCTTCCGTAACACCCAATATGCACATGCAACCCTGTTTATCACATTACTGGTATTATTATGCTTCAATTTGTTAGGTGAAGGCTTTGACGTCGCATTACCAAGAATTATTGATACATTAATTGGTTGTGGTAGCGCCTGGTTAGCCGTAAATTTCATTTGGCCAGACTGGAAATTCCGCCAGTTATCACAAGTGATAAACCGGACGATGAATACCAACTGTCGCTACCTTGATGCCATTTTAGTTCAATATTATCAGGGAAAAGATAATGGATTGACCTATCGAATTGCCCGCCGTGATGCCCATAATAGTGATGCAGAACTGGTATCCGCTATTTCAAACATGTCTGCCGAGCCGAAAAGTGACCAAACTTCTCAAGAAAAAGCATTCCAGCTATTGTGCCTAAATCACACCATGCTAAGTTACATCTCTGCGCTGGGAGCACATCGAGATAAATTGGATAATAAAGCTATTCTGGATATTCTTAATGATGCCGTTTGTTATGTCGATACAGCATTAAAATCGATATTAATAGACGACGATAGAATTAAGCAAATACCTGTCAACATAGTGAAAAGAATTGAGCAAGCGCCGGCAGAAAGAAATAGTAAAGAGCAACTGGTATTGCAACAAATCAGTTTATTAATAGAATTGCTACCTAAAATCACCAATATCATTAAACAAATTAATCAATTATAACCAGATTGACATACTGGGGCAGTTGACTGCCCCTTCTTTTAGCTGTTCACGATAAAGATCTAACAAGCCAATTCTTTGTGCCAGCGTAATAAATCATTACGGATCTGTACCGGTAAAACGGCTGAATGGCATCCTTCAATTGCACCAGCCAAAGCAAGTAACAAACTAACATTAGAATTTCTTTTATATTGATGCAGTTTTAAATAACTGGCTTTCGCACCTAACAACCGCAAATCTTCAACTTTACATATTCCGACTTTCCATAACTGACGTTCCAAAGACATTCCAAGATTAGGCAAATCCTTCAAACGCTCTGGTATCTTCTTTTTACCCGCCATTTCAATAAATGAGTAATGATAAGCCAAATACGCATATTGAGATAACAACTCTTGATCTTGCCAAAGTGACTCAACAACTTGATAATAACGCAAAGTTACAGGCACCCCTTTTTTCGAGTAAATATAGTTTTTCATTCCTCTGGCTTTAAATAATACTTCAGCATGGCCATTTCCTCTTAAATATAATTCTCCATCAGCAATAATAGCGAACATAATCCCATCAGCTAACAGGCTGTAACCGCCGAACTGTGGCTTCCTTGTCAGTGCCCCAAACGAAGAAAAACCATTTTTGAGTTGAGTAAAACGTACCTCAGACAAAAACATACAGATCACTCCATGAGTTTTGTGCAAATAAATCTCTTATCCATAGATTTGTTCCAGTTATTAGTAAAATAAATAACAGGAACAAGCAATTAAAAACATACGCAATCCAATTTTATCTGCCAATGGTTAAATGAGTTTACAGCCATTTACAGTCAATATTTGCGAAGCTCTTTGAAAAAATAGACTTGATCTTAGCTTGGCATGAAGATACTGTATATTAATACAGTTAATTATGGCGAGGTTCATTTATGGGCATTCAATCATCCTGGTTTTACCCTTCTAAACATCAGTCAGCCAAAAGAGAGGGTATGGTGAAAGAGGGTAAAGGAGGTATAGTGAGTGAATTGATTTATAGTAATAACCAATATAGTGATAACCAATATAGCGATAACCAAGCGGTCATTAATCGTATATTGCTACCTTTGTTACGCCAATCTGGAAATGAAGCCCGCTGGTTGCTATGGGTTAGTCCACATAAAAAACTGAGCCGCCAATGGTTAATTAACTCTGGATTACCTTTAGATAAGATTATCCAATTAAATCGCATGAGCTCCATTACAACGGTAGAAGCAATGGAAAGAGCATTGGCGAGTGGTAATTACAGCGTGGTGCTTGGCTGGTTACCAACGTTATCGGGAAAAGATACCGTGAGATTACAGGCTGCAGCACAAAAAGGTAATGCACTGGGCTTTATTATGCGCCCACAAGATGTAAGTAAAGAAACTAGCCGTGCTGAATCGCGATCGGATTTACTAAAAATCCACTCCATTCACTACCATTGACTAAAACCAAGCATTATCGCAATATTCATAACACAAAATAGCCAATTCAGACCAAGAACCACTGATCACAATTAAAATCAATTAATTAAGGTAAGATCAGTTGTAAAGAATAGTAAAGTTTTTTTGAAATCATACATTATCTTTTAAATTTTTTACTCTATTAATCAAGGGGCACTTGTAACTTTTTAACTTCGTTGTAGACTTTACACCATAAAAGGTTACTGCACTTACTACCTTTGTATTGTTTAGTCCATCGGTTTTATGGAAGTGCAGTATTCCTAACTGAGTTCTTTAATCAATATGGCTCAACAGCCTATCTTAGTAGATATTAAATTAGTGCAGGCCATTCTTATGGATAAACAGTGAACACGGAAATGCGTAAAATTCAAAGCGTACACACAATAATGGTACCGAAGAATTTGAACACAACTCAGTGTTCGCTTTTATTACAAAGAATGGCAAATGAAATAGCCTAATGGGGTAGGCAGTAAGTAAAAAGGCTCCCAAAGCCAATTGCCTATTGGGTGATGATAATAACGAGGCGTTAAAATGAAAAAGATAGCTATCGCGGTAGCAGTGGCAGTGGCCGCTTTCACAACTGCAACGCAAGCAGCTCCAAAAGACAACACTTGGTATACCGGTGGTAAGTTGGGTTGGTCCCAATACCATGACGTGAATTTCTACGGTAACGGTTATACCAGTGCAATCGGTAATGGCCCTACTCACAAAAACCAATTGGGTGCGGGTGCTTTCTTAGGTTATCAAGCCAATCCGTACCTAGGTTTTGAAATAGGTTACGACTGGTTAGGCCGTATGCCTTACAAAGGCAGCGTCAATAATGGTGCCTTCAAAGCCCACGGTTTCCAAATGGCAACCAAACTGAGCTATCCAATTATGGATGACTTGGATATCTATACTCGCCTGGGTGGTATGGTTTGGCGGGCAGATTCCAAAGCAACTTATAGCGCAACCAATACTCATCTGAAAAATCATGACACCGGTGTTTCTCCACTGGCAGCTATCGGTGTTGAGTATGCGATAACTAAAGACTGGGCTACTCGTCTGGATTACCAGTGGGTTAACAATATCGGGGATGCAGGTTCAGTAGGTGCACGTCCTGATAACGGTCTGTTGAGCGTAGGTGTTTCTTACCGCTTCGGCCAAGATGAAGCAGCAGCCCCAATTGTTGCTCCAGCTCCGGTTGTTGCTCCAACACCAGCTCCAGCACCCGTTGTTGAAAATAAACGTTTTACCCTGCGTTCTGATGTGCTGTTCGAATTTGCAAGTTCTGAGCTGAAAGCCGAAGGTAAGCACAATCTGGATCAACTCTATACTGAGTTAGCAAATATTGACCCAAATCAGGGCAAAGTACTGGTTTTAGGCTACACCGACCGTATCGGTAAAGATGTTTACAATCAGAAACTGTCTCAGAAACGCGCTCAAAGTGTAGTTGACTATCTGGTATCTAAAGGTATCCCTTCCGGCAGCATCAGCGCGGAAGGTCACGGTAAAGCAAACCCAGTCACTGGTTCTACCTGTGATAAGGTTCACAAACCTAACCTAATCAACTGCCTGGCACCAGATCGTCGCGTAGAGATCGAAATTCAAGGTACTAAAGAGGTTGTTACTCAAGCACAATCTCAATCTGCTCAATAATAGCCTTTCTTGGTTATCACTAATCATTAAAAGCTCAGAAAGCCCCATCGTCAGATTGGGGTTTTCTTTTACCGATAGTGAAATTTTATATCAAACTTATTAAGGAGCTTGTGGCGATACCAGCCTATAACAACCTATCACAACTGAAATTACTCTTTCTTACCCAGAATAGCTTCCAAGTCGTGTTTCAAGCTGGACATCTGATTAGCATACTTTTCTTTCCGCTCAGCATCTTCAATTAACTGGATAATAGTTTCAGACAGTGTATTACCCCGTCGCTGAGAAAGTGCAGATAAGCGATGCCACACAGGAAAATCTAAGTCGATGGATTTCTTGCGAGTATGCTGATGTTCCGCATTAAAATGCCGTTTACGCCGAGCGCGGATAGTTTGTTTCATCCGGTTGGATAAATCAGGATTCATATGCTGCTCAATCCATTTCAGTACCCTTACCGGTTCACTCTCAAGTTCAATGAGTTTATCAACGGCTGCATGAGCTGCACTGTTTTCAATATATTTAGTAATTAGCTCGCCTTCTTGATGTTTTTTCATCAGATAAGTCCACTTCCAGCCACATTCCAAATTTTCCAGTTGTTGATATTTCATCTTACTTTCTCAGTGACAGCGTAACTAAAAATAAGCATAACAACTATTTTAGTAAATTGCTTATAGCCAAACTGATTAATATCCGTTTTTTGAAAAAATGATTTTTTACATAAAGTGTCTGCAATAGCAAACATTCAAGCATGTTGGTTTATATCTTAATCTTGTATAATCGACGCTTTCCTACTTTACAACATACAGCGATCACTTTGACCACTAACAAACTAGACTGGCAGGCATTACTGCCGAATTGCGTTCCTTATGATGCGCTTTTTCATTCTGCTTCCCAACAGGCGTCTGCCAGCATGGAAGCCGTTCAATCACGGCTACATAGTGGTTTACAGCTTTTTTGCCGGATGGATTCCCGCCAGCCTTTTATGCTATTGAAAGCCGAAGAATGTGATATTTATTTGTCAGCATTAGCTGAGTCTATCCGTCCATTACTCACGAAAGAGCTTCCCCAAATTGGTGGCAATTATCACATACAGCAACAGAAAATTAGCTGGCAACCCTCAACAGCAGGCCATTTCACACCTGAGTTACGCGTCGCCTATCGTGAATGGATAGAAGCAGAGCAATTATTTGGCCGCTTCCATTCTCACAACGGAGAAATTCACTTACAACCCGGTCTGATTCATCAGGTAAATGGCGGTGTACTTATTCTACCGTTACGTACCCTACTGTCTCAGCCCTTAATGTGGGTTCGCCTGAAACAGATGATTATTCAGCAACGCTTTGAATGGTTGTCTCCGGATAGCAACAAACCGTTACCATTACCTATCCCTTCTATGCCATTAAAGCTACGTCTGATCCTGGTTGGAGATCGTCTAAGCCTTGAAGAGTTTCAGGCTACAGAACCTGAATTAGCAAAAAGCGCTCTATATGGCGAATTTGAGCTAGATATGCCATTTCATAATGAGCAGGATTTAAGCCTGTGGTGCAATTATATCAATGGGCTCATTCAACAATGGCAATTACCTCCATTGCATCATAATGCTTGGCCTGAGCTTGTCCAACAAGCAACCCGCCATGTAGAAGATCAACACCACCTGCCTTTGGATATGCTCTGGCTACAACGGCAACTGACTACTGCGGCACTCTATCAGCAAGAAAATCAGATTACAGCTCAATCAATTAAACAAGCAGAGGAAAATCGCCGCTGGCGTCACAATTATCTGCCTGAACGTGGTTTAGAAGAAATTCATAAAGGCCAGATTCTTATCCATACCCAAGGCATGGTCATTGGCCAAATTAATGGGTTATCTGTGCTAGAGTATCCCGGCCATCCTGATCCAGTAGGAGAGCCATCCCGTATCACTTGCGTGGCCCATATGGGAGATGGAGAATTTGTTGATGTTGAACGCAAAGTTGAGTTAGGTGGCAATATCCATGCGAAAGGCATGATGATTATGCAAGCATTTTTAATTTCCGAGCTAAAATTGGATCAACCACAACCTTTCTCTGCATCTATTGTATTTGAACAGTCCTATGGTGAAGTTGACGGCGACAGCGCTTCTCTTGCCGAATTATGCGCATTGATAAGTGCTCTTTCCCTGCAACCCATTGATCAACAACTAGCCGTCACAGGTGCAGTAGATCAATTTGGTTATGTTCAACCCATCGGTGGTATTAACGAAAAAATCGAAGGTTTCTTTGAAGTATGCCACCGCAGAGGGCTAACGGGTCAACAAGGTGTCATCCTACCAGCAGCGAATATCCATCATTTATGCCTTAATCAACCCATTGTAGATGCGGTAAAAGCGCAAAAATTTCATTTATGGTCAGTAAAACATGTTTCTGAAGCACTGCCTTTATTGACAGGTATCCCTTATTATGATCAACAAGAAACACACTTGTTAGCTATGATACAAGACCGTATAACACAGGCGAATAATCAGGAACGACCTAAATTCCCGTGGTTTCTTCGCTGGTTGGGTTAATTTAGAATGTCTGATCGGAGTTGTTCAGCGTACAAGTGTACTCTATTATTTACCCTACACTAAATATAAGGCTATCTGATAATATGGTTGATAAACTTAAATCCTACACAAAAGAAGATCTTATCGCGTCTGGACGCAGTGAGCTGTTCGGAGAAAATGGGCCGCCATTACCATCTGGTAATATGCTAATGATGGATCGCATCATTGAAATGACAGAAAACGGTGGTACCCACGATAAAGGTTACATAGAAGCCGAGCTGGATATTACCCCTGATTTATGGTTTTTCGACTGCCATTTTATTGATGACCCGGTAATGCCCGGCTGCCTCGGTCTTGATGCCATGTGGCAATTGGTTGGGTTCTTCCTTGGCTGGTTAGGCGGTGAAGGCAAAGGCCGTGCCCTTGGCGTTGGCGAAGTTAAGTTCACCGGCCAAGTATTACCAACGGCTAAAAAAGTCACTTACCGTATCAACTTTAAACGTGTCATTAACCGTAAATTGATTATGGGACTGGCTGATGGTGAAGTGTTAGTAGATGGTAAAATCATCTATACGGCAACGGATTTGAAAGTAGGCTTGTTTAAAGATACCAGCGCTTTCTAATCAATAATCAGTAACATATCGAAAAGGAAGGTGACTGGCTAATTGCTTTTCACCTTTTTTCACTAAAAGCATACTACCAAGTAATCAATATCTTAAAAAAATACCTGGTGCTATTTTTGCTCCCTCAAAGGTAATTCCGGTTATATCTCAGAGTATAGGATTCAATATTCATACAGAAAAAAATCAAATCAAGTCCTAACTTTGGCCTATCTCGACTAGAAATAACACAAATCCGCACCTGAATATCTGCATTACAAACACCCAATTGTCGCTGACCAATCAGTATACAATTGGCAAATTGTGCTATGATCAAATTGACCTGATATATCAAACAAGCTCACCAAAGCATACTGATAACAGGTAAAAGCATTAATAATGATTAAGATTGATGATTAATATTAACAAACACACCGAGGTAATATTATATGAACATCAGAAAAATACTGCTCATAATCATCGCATTGACTCTTACACCAACTGCCATTGCAAAACTCGATAGAATTGACGGTACCGTCGAAATGCTAAAAGCGCCTAACACAAATGGAGATTGCTATGGAAAAATAGCGACACCTACCCGTATCCAGGGATTTAGGTGGGTATGTACGATTAATGGCGGATCGACGCTATTATCATTGCTTCAAACAGCCTATACAAGTCATGAAACTATAACCATATCAGTCGATGGGATTGAAGAATATAGCCGTCTCTTTTGGGTTGAATTACATCATAAATGTTTATCAAACCCATCTTACTGCAATTATTGAATTACCATCATCTCTCGTATTTAGCAAATGGATTATTTAATGGCCGCAATTTCAGTCATCATGTTGAATAGGTTAAATAGGATATGTCACCTAGCGGCCACTCATTCACATATTACCTAATTCGCAAATAACAGCACAACAACATGAAAAAATTGTAATCCTGACATTGATAATACTTATCGATTTATTACATACAATGCATTAAATAACGTTTCATAATTCTGCTACACATAACCTTCTTCAACACATTGTTATACATGAAATTATTGGTGGTATAAAATGCGGCACTATTTTGGAATCTTATTTAAAGCTTTCATTACACGATGCTTTAATAATTTAATAAATAGCTGGTAAGCCATTGACGCCGGGAAAAACTTATTTTACACGGTACGAGCATTTTTACTTTAGTCACAACTGAAAGGAAATCTGGACAGAGAAAACTTACAGGATTCAATCTGACAGATATCTGTATAAACAATCAGTCACTGTCAGATTAAATTTGGGATATATACCACGTTGATAAGGAATGGAGGTTTTTCTCACCTAACCTATACCATCAGTTTGGCAGACTAAGCCATCATCGCCCTGTCTTCCATAGCCTGACGCCATCCTCCTAACCAATGAGAACGGGCATCTAATGAATAATAGGGACAATGCTCCCTTGGACGCCCCAAAATACCTGCATGGTACCCTCTCGATAATGCTCGTGCTAAACGATCTCGTTTCTGTCTCTTCATGCTTTTATTTACCTCATAAGCTAGATCAGTAGAAAGAAAACAGTGGTCATCATTTATCCAACCACAATTTAGAAATACCCCTATAAATTTTGAAAATCAAGTCAAGAAATTCATATTAATGTAATATTTGTTATATCAGTACAAAAAAAACGATAACGTATTAATAATAAAGAAAAATTTTTATCCTACTGATAATACCAATTTTCTCCGAGCGCAAAAGTTTTACACTCGGAGAATGACAGAGGGTTATGATTGGGAAATTAATTGACTGGCAATAGCTTGCACCAACTGACTCCATCCTTTTGCCAATGTGCGGACTAAATCATCGTAACCATCTTCTTCCTGTTTTAGCTCTAGATTAAAGGGCTGTTTAACGACACTCCCTTGATGAGTTAATGTCCAGTAACCTTGCAAAATCACCTTACCATCATAACGACCATGAAAACTGGTGACTATCACGTCTAGAGTATCGGGCTTATTAACCAATGGTTGAGCAGAAACTAAACGCTGAGGCAATGCCATAGTCAACTCAGCTACCAGCACTTGCTGTAACTGTTGTTCAAGTGGACTTGCCCACAAGTGATTCGCCGCACTGACATAACTAACATCACTACTTTGATACACCACACCGGAGGAGGACAGATAATCGGACAACATAACCCGTTGTACCCATAATTGGCGATCATGCTGCACAATAGCACTCTTTTGTGATGCTATTGTCACTACCGGCAATTGATAGTAAGTTTTTTCTGGCTGACGGCTACAAGCAGAAATAAAAATCACTAAAATTAATGCCAATCTTCTCATCATTTTTTAGCCTTTTTCGGTTCTGGATCTTCAATTGGCTTAGACTCAAAAACTAACGCATTGCTCTTATTATTCAACGTCCTCAGAACAGGTCGCAGTTCACTCAATACTTGATCTAATCGCTGCATATTATCCAACATCTTGTTATAAGCCGGTGAGCCAGGCTGCAAACCTTGCATACTGCGGCTAAACTCCTGCAATGTTTTCTGTATATCTTTTGGCAGATCTTTGGTTTCAGGATTCGCCAGCACCTTATTCAATTCATCAAGGGTCTGTTGTGCTTTTCTGATCGCTTTCTGGCTCTCTTCCAAAGTGCGAATAGCCTGATTAAACATTGGCTCAACCGGCATATTATTAATTTTGTCTAACGCTGCAATAACCTTATGTTGAATTTGAGCAAGGCCACCACTGATTGTCGGTAATAGCGGATAACCTGCAATTTCATACGGACCGGCCCACCCTTTTTCATTTGGATAGAAATCCAAATCAATAAACAGTGCCCCTGTCAGCAAATTACCTGACTTGAGGGACGCCCGCAGACCGCGTTTAGTTATGCTATTCAGCTCTTTCTCAACATCAAACCCTTCTCCCAACTCCTTCTCAAAGCGCTCCGGTTCAATCGAGATAAGTACTGGAATACGAAAATCGTTATCTAACCGCTGTCTCATTCCCTCTGAATAGAATGGTACTTTTGCCACAGTCCCCATACGGATACCACGGAACTCTACTGGCGCACCCGGCTGTAGCCCTCGAACGGAATCAGAGAAAAGCAACAGATAATCTTTATGTTCGGTATATAAAGAATCCTGAATGCTTCTTTGGTTGTCAAAAAGTTTATAAATAGCTTTTTCTTTAATTGGCTCTCCCAATTCCCAACCCTTAGGCACATCAAAACTGACACCACCACCAAACAGCGTTGATAACGAAGCCATTTCAACACGTACCCCCTGAGAAGACATATCAAAGGTAATACCACTCTCTTTCCAAAAGCGGACATTGCTTGTCAACAAACCATCATAAGGTGCATTAATAAATAGCTGATATCTCATCAGATGAGATTTCGGTTCAAACTCGCTGGTTTCAACAGAACCAACCCGATAACCACGAAACAACACCGGATCACCCGGATTGAGCTGGCCCGCTTTATCACTGATTAGGATGACGCGGATACCTTTTGCATCAGGTGAAGCCAATGGCGGTGAGTCCAACAAATTAAATTTATCTTCTTCATCACCATTTGTTCCCGGTTGAAGCTCAATAAAAGCCCCAGACAGAAGGGTACCAAGACCAGATACTCCATCACGGCCAATCTGCGGTTTCACTACCCAGAAAGCGCTGTCACTACGCAATAGGTTTTCCATGCCATCATTCAGCCGAGCTTTAATAATAACTTGACTAAGATTATCACTCAGCATGACCCTCTCAACTACGCCGACATCCACACTACGGCTTTTAATTTTAGTTTTTCCAGCTTCAATACCCTCCGCGTTGGAGGTAATCAACATCACTTCCGGCCCTTGGTGGTTGAAATGGTAAAACAATATCCAAGCACCAATAAGCACTGTCACAATTGGTACAATCCAAACTGGCGACCAACTTTTAATTTTATCGATTTTAGCCTGACTCTGGTCTTCAACTTTATCCGTCACCTTGACACCCCTTCATTGCCTTATAACGAATGTTTAACGTTGGCTCTATCCCAAATTAAACGCGGATCAAATGTCATTGCCGCAAACATAGTCAGGATCACAACTAAAGCAAAAATAACTGCCCCCATAGCAGGGTAGACACTCATCAATTTCCCCATACGTACCAGTGATGACAATATTGCGATAACAAATACATCAATCATTGACCAACGGCCAACAAATTCGACAACTTCATAAATAAAATGCATGCGGGAAGAATCCCGTTTACCGTGACCTTTGGCATCCCAACACAACCAGCCAATTGCCAGCATTTTCAGGGATGGCACCATAATACTAGCGATAAAAATGACTAAAGCGACCGGGTATGAACCGACACTCCACAGTAATATCACTCCAGCCATAATAGTGGAATCACTCTGGTTACCTAACGATTCTGTCACCATCATTGGCATGATATTAGCAGGAATATAAAGCATTAAAGCTGTCACTATCAGTGCCATTGTCCATTGCAGACTGTTGCGACGACGGGCATGCCCACGCGTATAACAACGTGAACATACCAATTGGTCTGCCGGTAAAATAGCCGTACAACACTGGCATAATCGAACACCCTGCACTAACCCCGATCTTCCTGCCTGTAACGGTATATTCACCTTAGGTGCGAGTGTTATCTGATTCCATAACCAGTGGCGATCCAAACATTGAAATGCTCTCACCTGAAGAAGGCAGAACAGACAATATGGCAAAAAACTTAAACCTAACCCAATATCACCATAAGCCATTAACTTAACAAAGCTGACTAACACCCCTGCCAGAAAGATTTCAACCATACACCAGCTTTTCATCTGAAATAACATTCTGGCCAACCAGACTTTTATCTTCTGAGAAATAACAACACCCTGGCACAAGAGAATAATCGCTACCATACAAAACGCAGGCACCAGTTGAACACAGAGCAAAAAGAATGTTCCCACACTGACGTAATTTTCATTAAACATCACCTGAGGGATTTGAGATAAGGTAATTTCACTGCTAATTCCCGCCACACTCATGCTGATAAACGGAAACAGGCAAGCCATTAACAGCATAAATAATGCACTGACTGCATAACCTGTTGGCTGATGTTTTGGTTCTTTCCACCATGTGACTAATGTCGTCTTACAACGAGGACAAATTGCCTTCGTTCCCTGAACCCATTCTGGCAATGTCACCAGCAAATCACATTGAGGGCACAATACCATTTCATGATGATGGTTAGCGGAACACAAGATCTTTCTCCTGTTAAGGAAATCGGGAATATCCACAGAATCATACTCAGAAGAATTTCGCAGTATGATTCTGCTAATTATGTTAACTATTAACTGTTTTTCAATGTTTCCAATTCCTGCCAGCGATCAAAAGCCGCTTCTAATACTTGCTCTTTTTGAGACAGTTCAGTCAATATTTTTTGGGTTATTACATGAGGCTGATTAAAAAATTCAGGAGCACTCACTTGAGATTGTAACTGATCAAGCTCTTCTTCCAGTTTCTCCAGCAATGATGGTAATTGCTCTAACTCTCGTAATAAATGGTAACTCATTTTGTTACGAGAGTTTTTTGGCGGTTCCTGAATCTTTTCTACTTTAACTTCCGTTTGAAGTTTTTTCGCATTTTTCTGGCGCAACGATACAACCTGTTCGCGCTGTTGCTGAGCATCGTAATAACCACCAACATAATTATTGATCGCACCATTACCTTCAAAAATCCAACATTCTGTCACGGAGTTATCAACAAATTGACGATCATGACTCACCAGCAATACAGTACCTGTATAATTCTCTACCAGCTCCTCCAGCAACTCTAATGTTTCCACATCCAGATCGTTGGTTGGCTCATCAAGTACCAACAGATTACTGGGTTTCAGGAACAGACGCGCCAGCAACAACCGGTTCCTTTCACCACCAGAAAGCGCTTTAACCGGTGTCATTGCCCGCTTTGGATGAAACAGAAAATCCTGCAAATAACCCAGAACATGACGAGGACGACCATTCACCATCACTTCCTGTTTACCTTCAGCCAAGTTATCCACTACGGTTCTTTCTGGATCAAGTGCTATCCGATGCTGATCAAAATAAGCAATTTCTAGTTTAGTACCACAATGAACACGGCCACTATCAGATTGCAGCTCACCTAACATCAGTTTCAGTAAAGTGGTTTTGCCACAACCATTTGGCCCTACCAGTGCAATCTTATCCCCACGCTGAATTTGCGCACTGAAATTATTGACCAGTTTCCTTTCACCAATTTGATAGTTAACATTTTCCAACTCAAAGACAATTTTTCCGGAACGACTCGCTTCTCCCATCTGCATTTTAGCGGTTCCCATTACTTCACGGCGTTGTGAACGCTCAATACGTAATGCCTTCAATGCCCTAACACGCCCTTCATTACGAGTACGACGCGCTTTAATCCCCTGACGGATCCACACTTCTTCCTGAGCCAACTTACGATCAAATTCAGCATTTTGCATCTCTTCCACACGCAACGCGTCTTCTTTGCTTTCAAGAAACTTATCGTAATTACCCGGCCACGATACTAACTTACCACGATCCAAATCGACAATACGGGTTGCCATATTGTGAATAAATGAACGGTCATGAGAAATGAAAACAAGGCTACCCTGAAAATCTTTCAGGAAATTCTCCAGCCATTCAATCGTATCAATATCCAAGTGGTTAGTTGGTTCATCAAGAAGCAAGATTTTTGGCGAACTCACCAGCGCCCTTCCCAAGGCTGCTTTACGCAACCAACCACCTGAAAGAGAAGAGAGCTTCGCTTCCGCAGGTAAAGAGAGCTGTTTCAATACGTCATTAATGCGGCTATCCAGTGACCATAATCCACGGATATCCAGTACCTCCTGCAATTCTGCCAGGCGGTTAAGGTTTTTCTCATTTGGCTCCTGCTCCACCAAGCGGGAGACCAGATGAAAAGATTTAATATATTCGGCCTGCTCCTGAACACCTTCGGCAACAAAATCAAAAACCGTCCCTTCTACATTACGCGGAGGATCCTGTTGTAAGCGAGCGACAACCAGATCCTGTTGGTAAATAACCTGACCATCATCCAACGGCTGCTCTTTTGCTAATACCCGTAACAAAGTAGATTTTCCAGCACCGTTACGGCCAACCAGACAAACCCTTTCATTTTCTTCTATATGCAATTCTGCATTATCAAGTAATGGTGCATCACTGAACGACAACCACGCACCAGATAAATTGATCAATGACATAGTAATTATTTTTCCTCACCAGCATGACGTAATAGCCAGCAGTTGTGAATCTGACGATTGCGGGCAAAATCCTGCGACTGGGTTTTACTGGTGATTTCCTCTGCCACCAAGCCAACTTTTTCCAGCTCAGCAAAATCCATTTTAAAACCACGTTTGTTATTAGAGAACATCAGCGTTCCGCCACGACGCAACAAGCGCTTAAGCTGTCTCATCAACATGATATGGTCGCGTTGTACATCAAATGTATCTTCCATTCGTTTAGAATTGGAAAAAGTCGGCGGATCAATAAAAATCAAATCAAACTGTTCATTGGCCCGTGCCAACCAAGCGAGACAATCTGCCTGAATCAGCCGATGCTGACGCCCAGTTAATTCATTAGCCTGTAAGTTCCGTTCAGCCCATTCAAGATAAGTGCGAGACATATCAACCGTCGTTGTTGAACGCGCACCGCCTAATCCAGCATGTACCGTTGCTGCTCCGGTATAGGCAAACAGATTCAGAAAATCTTTCCCTTCACTCATTTCACCTAGCATTTTTCGGGCAATACGGTGATCAAGGAACAAGCCAGTGTCCAAATAGTCAGTTAAATTGACCCAGAATTTTGCGTCATACTCATTTACCAGAAAGAATTCCTGTTTTTCTGCCATTCTTTCATACTGGCTTTTGCCTTTCTGACGCTGACGAGTTTTAAGTACTAATTGATTTGATGAGAGTCCAAGAACTTGCATCGTTGCACTGATAACATCGAATAAACGCTGACGCGCTTTATTAGCATCAACACTTTTCGGCGGAGCATATTCCTGAATCACTACTTTATCCGCATAGCGGTCAACAGCCACATTGTATTCTGGCAAATCAGCATCATACAGACGATAACAATCAATCCCTTGCTGTTTTGCCCAGTGAGTTAATTTCTTTTCATTTTTGCGCAGACGGTTGGCATAATCTTCCGCCACATTCACCTCTGATGAATGCGGTTTATCCGACAACAGATAATTTTTCTGTACGCAATCCAGTGGACCATTTTTAGCTTTAAACTCACGTTCAGCCCGTAATTGCAGACAACTCAGCAATTCAGGTGACGCACTGAATAGCGACAGACGCCAGCTAGGGAAACGGCTTTTCATTATCCGCCCAAACAAACTGTGCAGTGCAATCAATGCCGGCTCACTTTCCAAACGCTCACCATAAGGTGGATTACTTAATACTGTCCCAGCAGGGCCTTCTGGTAATGGATTTTCCAGACGACTGGCATCACCTTGCTGAAAAGTGATCAACTGCGCAACCCCAGCTCGACGAGCATTTGACCGAGCCATATCCAGCACTCTGCGATCAATATCAGAACCAACAAAACGGCAAGTTGTCTCCTGAAGACCTTTACGAAAGCGGATCTGCGCTTCTGTGATTACCTCACGCCAAATTGCTTCATCATGTTTTAACCAAGCAGTAAAGCCCCAATGATCACGATGTAAACCCGGAGCACGATCAGCCGCCATCATTGCAGCTTCAATTAACAATGTGCCGGAACCACACATGGGATCAACCATTGGAGTCCCTATCTGCCAACCTGAACGTTGGACAATCGCCGCAGCCAGATTTTCTTTCAGCGGAGCCTGACCAGCAAGATCGCGATAACCTCGGATATGCAAACCATCACCACTCAAATCCAATGCAACACTGGCTTTCTCTTTATTTAGGAAAACATTAATACGAACATCCGGCTGCTGCTTTGCCACATTCGGGCGTTGATCCAACTTACGAGTAAAACTATCGACAATGGCGTCTTTAACTTTTAGCGCCCCATATTGCGTGTTACGTATCTCTTCATTTGTACCACTGAAATGCACAGAGAAAGTGCTATGTACAGAAAAAACCTGGCTCCAATCAATAGACTGAACCCCAAGATAGAGATCTAAATCGCTATAAACATTAAATTCATTTAGCGGTAGCAAAATACGTGATGCCAGCCTACTCCACATCAGACTTTTATACATCACTCTGCCATCACCTTGAAAATGAACTCCACCTTGCACAATCTTGCATGATTGCGCACCCAGCATTTCCAGTTCGTTCTTCAACAATTCTTCTAATCCACGCGCCGTGCTGGCAAACAGAGAGTTCATATGACATATCACCAAAAAGAAAATTGTTACGCATTATAGCCAATCCGGATGACATGTCATAAAGTTGCGCATGTCAGAAAAATGTTTTGTGGAGATTAATGGATGATCACGCTGTCTCGCCTGTATACCCACCCAGTAAAATCTATGCGTGGTTTGCAACTTTCCCATGCATTAGTCAGTGAAAGTGGCCTCATATTTGATCGCAATTTTATGGTCACAACGACAGATGGAACTTTTATTACTGCCCGTAAATACCCTCAGATGCTGTTATTTACTCCGGCTATGTTAAATAATGGTATTTATCTGCGTGCGCCCAACGGAGAAAACGCCACGGTACTTTATCGTGATTTCCTGCCTGAACAGCAACCAACGGAAGTATGGGGCAACCATTTTACGGCTCTCATTGCACCAGAAACTGTTAACCAATGGCTAAGTAGTTTCTTTGACATTCCGGTGCAATTACGCTGGTTAAGCCATGAATTAACCCGCAGAGTAAAAAAACACCCCGAAATGCCATTATCATTTGCGGATGGTTATCCATTTCTGCTTATTAATGAAGTCTCATTTCATTTATTACAACAACGTTGCCCAGCCAGTATTAAATTAGAACAATTTCGCCCAAATATTGTCATTACCGGCGCAGAAGCATTTGCGGAAGATAGCTGGCAATCAATTCAGATTGGGGATGTTATTTTTGACTTACCCAAACCATGCAGCCGCTGTATTCTGACCACGGTCAGCATTGATAAAGGCATTAAAAATCCAAACGGAGAACCATTAACAACATTGCAATCATTCCGGACAGCAGAGAATGGTGATATCGATTTTGGTCAGAATTTAATTGCTCGCTCCAGTGGTATTATTCGAATCGGAGATAATGTCACCGTATTAGCTAAAAAAGACCCACGTCAATATGGCAGCAATGAAAAAGCTGAGAATATTGATGTACCAAAAACAAATGAGCAATCTGTCATTATCGAATATAACAGGCAAACTTTTACAGGTAACAATCAACAAACTATTTTAGAGCAACTGGAACAACAAGGAATAAGAGTCCCTTATTCATGTCGGGCAGGCATATGTGGATGTTGTAAAATTGCTTTAATTAAAGGAGATGTTTTTCCTTTAAAAGCCACAGCAATTAAAGAAAATGGCCACATTCTGGCCTGCTGTTGTATTCCAAAGAATAACCTTATTCTTAATAATATGACGCGTTAGCAGAAATATCTAACCATGTAGAACAATTAATTTTTCAACAAAGAGGCGTTATCTAAATCCTGATTCCGTTATCATCCTCCCCATGTTGGCACTAACATGGCCTAAGGGGAGGAAATTAATGGACCCTTTTCATAACTTCACCAAAAAATCAATCATATTGATTATTGCAATAATGAATTAACTATTACGATAATGAATTTATGTCTACTGTCATAAAATGATTACACTCTAATTAGGAGCTAAAGCAACTCAACCAAAACACAGAAAGGAATAAGTCATGGCACGTATCATCATTGCAGCGCTCGCAACCCCTGGACATGTCTATCCAATGTTAAAGATCGCTCAATCACTGATAGCACAAGGACATCAGGTAACCGTATTCACCGGTGCATTATTTCGCCAACAGGTAGAAGCTTTAAGTGCACAATTTGTCCCTTTTGATGAACAGGTAGATTTTGACTACCGCCATTTAGAACAGCATTTTCCCGACCGTGCTCAACTTCCTCCGGGAAATGTACAAATGGCACTCGCATTCAAGAATTTCTTCTCCACCCCAATCCCATTTCTCGACCATCAACTGCGACAAATTATTCGTGAACAACAAGCGGAATTACTGATAGCCGAAAATTGCTTTTATGGCATATTACCTCTGTTGCAAGAAGAAAAAACCCATCGTCTTCCAGTCATAGTCATTGGCATAACACCTCTGGCTTACTCTTCGAAAGATTCCATTTTCTGGGGACCACGTATCCCACCTGCGGTATTACCACCTGAATTAACACATGAACAGCTCGTCGATAAAGCCGACCAACAACTCATAGCCGAAGTGCAGGATAGCTTCAATAATTCATTAGTCCAGTCAGGAGGCTCCGCATTAACCAGACTTTTCAACGATGAAGTCATCTTTGGTGCTGATCGCTTTTTGCAACTCTCAACTCTGGCATTTGAATATCCACGAGAAGGATTGCCTGATACAGTCCATTTTATTGGACCACTTCCCAACCCTGTACCGACAACAACATCACCTCAATTATGGGAAGAAGATGATCCACGTCCATTGGTTATAGTTACTCAGGGTACTATTTCCAATGCCGATTTAAATCAGTTGATTTTCCCCACATTGCGTGCACTGGCTGCATTACCGGTACGTATATTGGCAACCACCGGTGGCAGATCAGTAGAAACACTGAGTAAAGATCTACCTGAAAACGCGCGTGTCGAAGAATTTATTTCATTTGAGCACTGGCTGCCGAAAGCTTCATTGCTGATATCCAACGGGGGCTACGGAACCATCAATTACGCTCTCAGCCACGGAACACCATTACTTATTGCCGATGCAGGAGAAGGCAAGCAGGAAGCAGCGTTTCGTGTTGTATGGGCTGGATGCGGTACTAATCTGGATACAGCACATCCCACTGAATCTCAACTTAAGCAAACAGTGGAAAATATGCTGAGTACAGACTTGTTTAAACAACGTGCGCAAATTGTCCAAAAAGATTACGCAAGACATGATGCATTAGCAGCAATATCCCGTCACGTAGAACAATTAATTCTTGCACAAAGCCACATTCACTAAACCCTAGATACCTTCTTCTTTCCTCTCCGTTTTGGTGCTAACACAGACCGACAGGGAGAGGAAACCAGCATATTTCATCACATTATGAAAAAATAAATCAAAGTTATTATTGTCATAATTAATTATTATTTTTGTAATGAATTTATAACCGTAGTCATAAAATAATCACACTCTGAGTCAGGAGCTAACTAGCGTAATTAAATCAAAACAGTACAAAGGAGCAAATTATGGCACGAATTGTCATTGCAGCGGTTGCAACACCCGGGCATGTCTATCCGATGTTAAAGGTAACTCAATCACTGATAACACAAGGACATCAGGTAACTGTCTTCACTGGCGCATTATTTCGCCAACAAGTAGAAGCTTTAAACGCACAATTTATCCCTTTTGATGAGCAGATAGACTTTGATTACCGCCATTTAAAACAACGTTTTCCCGACCGAGCGCATCTGCCGCCAGGAAATCTGCAAATGGCACTCGCGTTTAAAGATTTTTTCTGTAGCCCAATCCCATTCCTCGACCGCCAACTACAACAAATCATCCATGAACAACAAGCAGAATTACTGATAGCCGAGAATTGCTTTTATGGCATATTGCCACTGCTGCAAAAAGAAAAAGCTCATCGCCTTCCTGTGATCATCATTGGCATAACACCTCTGGCTTACTCTTCGAAAGATTCCATTTTCTGGGGGCCACGTATCCCACCCGCACTATTACCATCAGAATTGACACATGAACAACTCGTAGACGAGGAAACCCGACAACTCATAACCGAAGTACAGGATAGCTTCAATGACGCATTAGCTCAGTCAGGGTGCACTACGTTAACCAGATTTTTCAACGATGAAGTTATTTTGGGTTCTGATCGTTTTTTGCAACTTTCAACCCTGGCATTTGAATACCCACGAGAGGAATTGCCTGATACTGTCCATTTTATTGGCCCTCTCCCTAACCCTGCTCCGATAACAGAATCACCTCAATTATGGGAAGAAGATGATCCACGCCCATTGGTTATAGTCACTCAGGGCACCATGTCTAATACTGATCTAAACCAGTTAATTTTCCCCACATTACGTGCATTGGCTAAATTACCTGTGCGTGTATTAGCAACCACCGGTGGTAGTTCAATAGAAATACAGCCAGAGAACATACCTGACAACGCACGTATCGAAGAATTTATCTCATTTGAGCACTGGCTACCAAAAGCTTCATTGCTAATATCCAACGGGGGTTACGGAACCATTAATTATGCCCTTAACCACGGTACACCGGTGCTCATTGCCGATACAGGAGAAGGCAAACAGGAAACAGCGTTTCGCGTCGTATGGGCTGGATGCGGTATTAATCTGGATACAGCACAACCGACGGAATCTCAGCTTAAGCAAACAGTGGAAAATATGCTACGTACAAACTTATTTAAACAACGCGCACAAATCGTTCAAGACGATTACTCCAGTCATGACGCATTAGCAGCAATATCCCATCACGCAGAACAATTAATCTTCGAAAATCGTGCTAATTAACTTCAATATCCCCCCTCCCCATCTCGGAGCTAATGTTATCCAAAGGGGAGGAAATTATTAAAATATTTCTTATCTATTTTTCACACCAACTCCAAATGAACAAGCTATAGCTATCACATATAATAGGCAAGTCTCTGTGATAATAGCCAACAGGAAACAGGAAACAGGAAACAGGAAACAGGAAACAGGAAACAGGAAACAGGAAACAGGAAACAGGAAAAGAGTGACTTACTCATAATCAGATGGGAAGATGTAAATGCGATAAAATTTCCTCAAATGATAAAGAACAATTTTCTTAATTAAAAACGGTGATTATCTTCTGACTTGTCGCTCTATTTTCAAAAAGTCTCTTTACTCTTGAAATCACAGAACAATGGGATCTTAAACCCAAATCAAATCGCAGTGCCATAAATTGGCATATAAATAGATTCCACAAATGGCATCAATCGATCATTCATAATCTTAATGGGATCACAAAAGTTCATTACCCGATCGGATAATGTTAATTGTGGTTGAGCTAGCAGACAAAGGCTCGCACTATCCCCGGCCTCTACGACCAAGAATATAGCATCTGTCCCGCAATCCTGGAGCCGTACCTGAATCAGTTCTCCTTGTACCGGCTTCTCTATCATGGCAAAACGAGAAAAATACCAGCTTCTTGGCATCTGTGGCTTAATAAAGCGGAAAGCCACTAACGCATTAAGAACTAATTCAGCTCTGGATTCATCTGAAATATTAATTCGGCGTGTCTGTTCTTCAAAACAATAATAAAGCGTCGCATCTTCTACAGAAAATGAAGTTTCTCCCATTGCATAGGGTATCAACATCTTAGCAGGAAAACAGGAACGAAAAACCATACCATTAGACAGATCGAGCATTACACGGTCATGGTTAACATCAAAATACCAGCGCCATTGGTCATCGGGTTTAATATTCATGAATTATCCTTTTATACCCGTTATCTTTCAAGTTGCCTCTTTGTTGGCTGCACTCACTCACCCCGGTCACATAGTTACCTATGCTCCTGGGGATTCGCTCCCTTGCCGTCGCGATGCACCTTGAAATCCATAGGGTATATACCCGTTATCTTTCAAGTTGTCTCTTTGTTGGCTGCACTCTCTCACTCCGGTCACATAGTTATCTATACTCCCGGGGATTCGCTCCCTTGCCGTCGCGATGCACCTTGAAATCCATAGGGTATATGCCAGGAAAGTTTACATCGCCAAACAGATTGTAAATAACTTGCCAGCTATTCAGTGAAATAAGCCCTGCCATAATTAAAAGATATGCGAAGATACAGATAAAAATTAGGTGATCAGAGTGAATATAGACGAGTTGGGGGCAAAAATAAACCCCCAATGATAAATTAACAGCAAGATTTAGATATGATTGACGATATCTTTGATTAATTTTGGACCATGATAGATAAATCCAGAGAAAATCTGTATTAAAGAAGCCCCCGCTGCTATTTTTTCTCTGGCTGCGGTGAGTGAATCTATTCCACCAACACCGATAATAGGAATTTTATCTCTTAATTCTTGGGAGAGCTGACGAATAACTTCTGTACTACGTAACTGAACCGGTCGGCCACTTAACCCACCAGCTTGTTGGCAATAGTTAAGCCCTTCAACTAAGCGCTTATCTAACGTTGTATTAGTGGCAATAGCACCATCGATATTATGACGAATTAAACTATCTGCAATTTGAATCAACTCTTCTTCAGAAAGATCCGGGGCGATTTTTACCGCAACAGGGACATATTTTTGGTATTTTTGCTGAAGTTCACCCTGTTTATTTTTAATCGCCGATAATAGATCATCCAACGCTTCGCCGTATTGCAATGTTCTTAAGCCCGGCGTGTTGGGCGAAGAAATATTAATCGTGATATAACCAGCGTGAGGATAAATTTTATCCATGCAGATTAAATAATCATCTTTTCCATGCTCTACTGGGGTATCTTTATTTTTGCCAATATTGATCCCAATCACTCCACCATATTTTGCCTTTTTGACATTCTCTACCAGGTTATCAACACCAAGATTATTGAAGCCCATACGGTTAATTAACCCTTCTGCTTCGACGATACGGAATAATCTTGGTTTATCATTTCCTGCCTGAGCACGTGGGGTTACGGTGCCAATTTCAATAAAACCAAACCCCATTGCACCAAATGCATCAATACAATCGCCATCTTTATCAAGGCCGGCAGCCAGACCAAGGGGATTTTTAAATGACAGGCCCATACAAGTCACAGGCTTTGTCGCAATTGACTGGCGGATAAAAAACTCGAAAGGAGTACCGGTAATACGTTTGAGCTGGCGGAAGGTTAATTCGTGGGCGTGTTCTGGATCAAGCTGGAACAACGCTTTCCTGGCTAGTGGGTAGCACATAATTCTAAACCCATTAATTAATTTATAAACATTAAATTACAAAGATAAAGCTACACATGACACATTCAGATACCATTTGGAAGTTTCTGAGCTAAAGAACGCCCATTTTCAACCCCCAATATTTCGGCAGATAGGGTAACCGAATAACATGGGCTGAATCTACAGAAATATACTCACCAGAAGCAAATTTTTTCCAAATGTTGCGCGTGAAACAAGAATACACTGGTGACTACAATCGTTGACATTTTTGCCCAAGATACTTAGCTTCTCTCGAACAACTACAAAGGGGAGCAAACCAATGGATGCTCTTTAATATCTTGAGCAATTTTCATACTACAAGCATCAACCAATAAAAATGTATTTCAATGCCGCAATAACAACAGCAATACCAACTGCTAATGTCAGTTTCTTAATCCAATCTAAATCTGTTTTTATAGTACCAATATCCGTTTTAATGCTCTCAGTAGCAACTGTTAGATCTGCTTTGGTGACAACACTTATATCCGTCATCTTTCAAGTTGCCTCTTTGTTGGCTGCACTCGCTCACCCCGGTCACATAGTTTGCTATGCTCCCGGGGATTCACTCCCTTGCCGCCGCGATTCATCTTGAAATCCATAGGGCATAAATTGGAAAAAATATCGGGCTAAATCACCATTAGCCCGATAACCTGATAAAAAATAGCTATCAGCTTTCTAATGCCTTGGTAATTTTTTCAAATAGATCACCAGACAGATTTTCCAATGCTTTCAACTGTTCCAACGCACTACGCATCATGTTTTGACGTTTTTCATCATAACGTTTCAGGCGAATCAACGGTTCAATCAAACGAGAAGCAACCTGTGGATTACGGCTGTTAAGATCAGTCAAAATCTCCACCAAGAATTGATAACCACTGCCATCTTCAACATGGAATGCAACCGGATTGTTAACAAATGCCCCAATCAGAGCACGCACCCGGTTTGGGTTGCTCATACTAAATGAACGATGATTCAGAAGATGGCGTACATTAGCCAAAACATCTACCGCCGGGCTACTTGCCTGCAAGCTAAACCATTTATCCATCACCAGGCCATCCTGATGCCATCTACCATCAAATTCCGCCATGAGTTGATCACAGCAAGGTAACTCTGCCAGCACCGCGCCAGATAATGCCGCCAACGCATCAGTCAGATTGTCAGATTGATGATATTGATTTGATACCACTTTATCAGCCTGCTCTTGATGACCAAAGGCCAGATAATATAGACAGATATTACGCAGAGAGCGCTGAGCAATATCCTGATGAGCGACGCGATATGCACCGATATTGATAGCGTTATAAACCACCGCGAATTCATTAGCCATTTCCTGAGCCAAAGTACGGGTGATTGTATCCAAAACTTCATGAATCGCTTTAGGATCAATAATCGTAAACAGTTCTGCTATCTCACTCTCTGATGGTAAAGCCAGAATATGAGCAGCCAGAGCTGGATCAATCTCTTTATCCAATAACACCGCGCGGAAAGCATCCACCACATGCATTGGCAGTTCGATCGGCTGCTTCTGCTGGTAACGGATAATATTCAGTTTGATATAGTTTGCCATCAATGACTGAGCCGCATCCCAACGTGAAAACGCATTGCGGGCATGTTTCATCAAGAATGCCAATTGCTGATCACTGAATGTGTAATCCAGTTTCACTGGTGCTGAGAATTCCCGTAATAAAGAGGGAACCGGCAGTGATGGCACATCATCAAATACAAACGTCTGTTCTGCATTAGTCACATTCAATACATTGTGAACCGGTTGACCATCATAACGTAACGGAACCACATGACCTTTGCTGTCATAAAGCTCAATATCCAGGGGAATATGCAGAGGCTGCTTCTCTTTTTGATCGGCGGTAGATGGTGTCATCTGACTGACATGCAACTTATATTGCTGCTTTTCTGCATCATATTCATCGCGGACTGTTAATACTGGTGTACCAGACTGGCTATACCAACGACGGAAAAGTGACAAATCCACATTTGATGCATCTTCCATTGCCTGAACAAAATCATCACATGTTGCGGCACTACCATCATGACGATGGATATAAAGCTGCATCCCTGCCTGGAATTGCTCTTCACCTAGCAGGGTATGAATCATACGGATAACTTCCGCGCCCTTCTCATACACAGTCAGGGTATAGAAGTTATTCATCTCAATCACTTTATCCGGACGAATTGGATGGGCCATTGGGCTGGCATCTTCCGCAAACTGTGCCGAACGCATAACACGCACATTATTAATACGATTAACAGAACGAAAGCCAAGATCAGAGCTAAATTCTTGATCACGGAATACCGTCAATCCCTCTTTTAAACTCAGTTGGAACCAATCGCGACAAGTAATGCGATTCCCGGTCCAGTTATGGAAATATTCGTGGCCGATCACAGCTTCTATATTAAGGTAATCTTTATCAGTCGCAGTTTCAGATTTTGCCAGCACATATTTGGAGTTAAAGACATTCAGCCCTTTATTCTCCATAGCGCCCATATTAAAAAAATCCACCGCAACAATCATATAAATATCAAGGTCATACTCAAGACCAAAACGGCTTTCATCCCACTTCATAGCATTTTTCAGGGAGGTCATTGCCCAATCAGCCCGATCGAGATTGCCACGATCAACAAACAGCTCCAATGCAACTTCACGGCCACTACGCGTCGTAAAAGTATCGCGCAACACATCAAAATCACCCGCGACCAGAGCAAACAAATAACATGGTTTTGGGAATGGATCTTGCCATTTCACCCAATGACGTCCATCATCGGCTTCTCCCTGTTCAACCCGGTTACCGTTTGAAAGCAGATACGGATACTTGGCTCTATCGGCTGTGATACGCGTGGTAAAACGAGCCAATACATCAGGCCGATCGAGATAGTAAGTAATGTGGCGAAACCCTTCTGCTTCACACTGGGTACAAAGCGCATCACCAGAAACATACAAGCCTTCCAGCGCCGTATTTTTCGATGGATGGATCTCATTGACAATTTTCAAAGTGAACTGAGCCGGCAACTGCTCAATGATCAGCGCCCCCTCCTGTTCATAGTAATGCACCCACGGTTGACCATTCACATGAAGACTTTTCAGTGTCAAATCTTCACCATCCAACACTAATGGCGTTATTTCGTGACTCAGACGTTTTATCTGGCTGATTGCGGTGATTTCCGTGTTATCGGCATCAAGATTAACATCGAGTTCAATATCAGAAATCGTATAGTCGGGAGCGCGATAATCCCGGCGGTACTTAGCTTGTCGCTGTTGTGTCATAAGAAACCTTTTGTTTCATGCCTGATGGAATTAATTCAATACTAGACCTTACGCTGCCATAGAAAGAGGTTGAATTTCAAGAGTGAATAACGCACCTTCTGGCGTTTAACATTCATTAAGAACGAGTATGATGTTATGTAAGAAATTTGTTTACTCTTTGGTGCTGGTTATCACTTAATGATCAAATAACATGATAACATTTAACCAAAGGCCCTGTTTAGCTTCGATATTTTGGTGAACTATATGACATTATGTGACTTCAATAACAAAATAATCCCGGTATACTCTTCCAACTTTATCGATTTAGCTAATACGAATACGCTCCGTGAGGATGCATAACGCGCTATGACACTAGACGCTACCCCAATTATTAAATCACTGCTTGATACTGACGCTTATAAACTTCATATGCAACAAGCAGTGTACCACCGCTACAGACACATGCCTGTTGTTGCAGAGTTTCGCTGCCGCGGCGACGAACTGCTAGGTGAATATGCCACAGAATTACGTCATCAAGTTAATATGATGGCTGATCTGGCATTAACCGATGCTGAATTTAATTACCTTTCCAGCCTGCCTTTTTTCAAGGCTGATTATCTGGACTGGTTAAAAACCTTTCGTTTTAACCCACAGCAAGTCAATATTTCTGTTACAAATGGCGGCCAATTAGCTATCCATATTTCAGGATTATGGTATGAAGTGATTATGTGGGAAGTCCCATTACTGGCGTTAATCAGTGAATTAATTCATCGTCATCACTCACCAGATAATACGGTGGAAAATGCCGTCAACCAGCTACGCAAGTTGATCAAACTGTTCTATCAACATGCTGAAAATGAAGGAATCGATCTCTCCAGTTTTAAACTGATGGATTTCGGTACACGCCGTCGTTTCTCACACCGTGTTCAACACGCTGTCGTCAGTGAGCTGCAACAGCATTTCCCTTATCTGATTGGCACTAGTAATTACCAACTTGCACAACAGCTTGGGCTCCCTCCTGTTGGAACACAAGCGCATGAGTGGTTTCAAGCTCATCAGCAAATCAGCCCGGATCTGGCTAGCAGTCAACGAGAAGCATTACAGAGTTGGCTGAAAGAATATCCTAACCAATTAGGTATTGCCTTGACTGACTGCATTACAATGGACGCGTTTCTGCGGGACTTTGATGCCCAGTTTGCCAAAAATTATCAAGGCTTACGCCATGATTCGGGTGATCCCGTTCAATGGGGTGAAAAAGCGATCGCCCACTATCAAAAATTGGGTATCGACCCAATGACAAAGACCTTAGTGTTCTCTGACAGCTTGGACTTTCAAAAAGCACTAGCGCTCTATCGTCATTTCCACAACAGAATAAACCTGATTTTCGGTATCGGTACACAGCTCACCTGCAATATCCCAGGGGTTAAGCCACTGAACATCGTCATCAAACTTGTCGAGTGTAATGGCAAACCGGTCGCAAAGCTTTCAGACAGCCCTGGCAAAACCATTTGTGAAGATAACGAGTTTGTTAACAGGCTACGCGCCGCTTTTGATATACCCCAGGTTAAACAAGCTTGTTAACTCAAGTTTCATTAAAAAATACCACTGTGCTGCTGGCAGATAAAGCAGCAGCACATCTGAAAAGTGCGCTTTCCCCTCTATTTCACCGTTTAAATTGATGATTTCCCCTTGTTTCCTGAAACAGGGCAAGTAACATAGAATAAGTTGCCCCTTGTGGGGATATTCATTTTCATAAACTTGAACTGATAAAGAAGAGAGAAATCTATGAGCGTAGCGCCTGTAGTCGACGTACTGCAAGGCCGGGTTGCGGTTGATAGTGAAGTCACCGTTCGCGGCTGGATACGTACAAGGAGAGATTCTAAAGCTGGCATCTCTTTCCTCGCCGTCTATGACGGTTCCTGCTTTAATCCATTACAGGCCGTCGTTAATAATAATTTGCCCAATTATCAGGATGAAGTTCTGCATTTAACTACCGGTTGTTCTGTCGAAGTGACAGGGACAGTCGTTGCTTCCCTTGGTCAAGGGCAGAACTTTGAACTGCAAGCGACGAAAATCGTCGTGATCGGTCTGGTTGAAGATCCTGACACCTATCCCATGGCCGCTAAACGCCACAGCATTGAATACCTGCGCGAAGTTGCTCACCTGCGTCCACGTACCAACCTGATTGGTGCCGTTGCTCGTATGCGCCATACCCTTGCTCAAGCACTACACCGTTTCTTCCATGAAAATGGTTACTTCTGGGTTTCCACCCCGTTGATCACGGCGGCTGATACAGAAGGTGCTGGCGAAATGTTCCGCGTCTCTACGCTGGATCTACAAAATCTGCCTTTAACTGACAAAGGTGAAGTGGATTTCAACCAAGATTTTTTCGGCCGCGAAGCTTTCCTGACTGTATCTGGACAATTGAACGGTGAAGCATACGCTTGTGCATTAAGCAAAGTTTACACATTCGGCCCGACTTTTCGTGCTGAAAACTCTAATACCAGCCGCCATCTGGCAGAATTCTGGATGCTTGAACCAGAAATCGCCTTCGCTAACCTCAATGATGCCGCCACATTAGCTGAAAATATGTTGAAATATGTTTTCAAAGCCGCATTGGCAGAACGTGCTGATGATCTGCAATTCTTCGCTGAACGCGTGGATAAAGATGTTATCACCCGCCTGGAAAAATTTATTAATTCTGACTTTGCTCAGATTGATTACACCAGTGCCATTGAAATTCTGCAAAACTGCGGCCAGAAATTTGAAAATCCAGTCTTCTGGGGAGTTGACCTTTCTTCGGAACATGAACGTTATCTGGCAGAGAAACATTTCCAAGCTCCGGTTGTCGTGAAAAACTATCCAAAAGATATTAAAGCCTTCTATATGCGAATGAACGACGACGGTAAAACTGTCGCGGCACTGGATGTACTTGCACCAGGCATTGGCGAAATTATCGGCGGCTCACAGCGTGAAGAGCGTCTGGATATGCTGGATAAGCGTCTGGAAGAGATGGGGCTTAATAAAGAAGATTACTGGTGGTACCGTGATCTGCGTCGTTATGGCACCGTTCCTCACTCTGGGTTCGGACTGGGCTTTGAACGTCTGGTTGCTTACGTGACTGGCGTGCCAAATGTACGTGATGTCATCCCCTTCCCGCGCACACCAAGAAGCGCAAACTTCTAATGATTGCGTAAAACAAACATTAAAAAATCATTATGTATAAAGCCAGCAAAAGCTGGCTTTTTTTATTCTTCCAATTCAAGACACGATCAAAAATCCTATTTCATTTACATTTTGCAATATATTATTTTCACTTTATTACAAAAATCGTCACTTTGTATCAATTAAATGATAGATAAAATCCACGGCTAATGAAAAACTGTGCCCCGACTCGGACAACACGATATTTTCATAAATAATTTCAACGAGTTTCTTAAAGGAATTATTTATGTCAGTAACAGTATCCGAATAACACCAATGATGGTCATTAACGATAGTAATTAAATGAAGGTAACAATAATGAAGGGTAGTATCTTTTCCGCGGTCATCCCAGTGCTGTTGACTGCTGGTGTAGCAAATGCCGCTGAAATTTATAACAAAAACGGTAATAAACTGGATTTTTATGGCAAAGTTGATGTACGGCATCAATTCGCTAAAATTACCCAAAAATCAGATATATACCCTATCTATAGTGAAGATGGTGATGCAAGCTACGTCCGTCTGGGTTTCAGAGGTGAAACCCAAATCAATAACCAACTGACCGGTTATGGTCGTTGGGAATACAATATTCAGGCCAACCAAGTTGAGGCAAATGATTCCGAAGGTAATCAAACCCGTCTAGGTTTCGCGGGTCTAAAATTGGCTAAATATGGTTCTCTAGACTACGGTCGTAATTACGGTGTTCTCTATGACGTCAATGCCTGGACTGATGTACTGCCAGTATTCGGCGCTGATTCCATGTCGCAAGCTGACACCTACATGACTAATCGTGCTACCGGTGTCTTGACTTATCGTAATACGGATTTCTTTGGTCTGGTTGATGGTCTGAACTTCGCCCTGCAATACCAAGGTAAGAACGACGAAGACAGCAAAAACAGCCGCAATTCACACAGTAAATACGGTAGTCGTAGTAAGCCCAATGGTGGTAGTAATGGTGACGGCTTCGGCCTCTCTGTTACCTACGATATAGGCAATGGTATCAGCGTAGGAGGAGCCTACTCCAATGCTGACCGCCCTATTACACATGAAAGGCTCGTTACCTCTGTCGCTCGTGGTGAAAGGGCTGAGGCATGGAACGTTGGTGCCAAATATGATGCAAACAACCTATATCTGGCTGCCATGTATGGCGAAACTCACAATATGACCTCTTTCGGCTACCAAGATACTGTCTCTGCAAAAACGCGTAATATCGAATTAACGGCCCAATATCAGTTGGATTCTGGTCTGCGCCCATCTCTGGCATATATTCAATCCAAGGGAACAACTTTTTTCACTCATCAAGACTGGGTAAAATATATCTCTATTGGTTCTTATTATAACTTTAACAAAAATTTGTCTGCCTATGTTGATTACAAAATCAACTTAGTACATGACACCCCCTTCACCAAATATCTCGATGTCAACACGAATAACGCTGTGGGTATAGGTTTGGTATATCAATTCTAACAGTCTGAAATAAATTAGGCGGATTAATAAAAAACCCAATTAACATGTTATGGTGCTCACTAAAAGTGAGCACCACTTCTTTCAAGAATAATCATTATCAGGTATCTGTTAAAAAATGATATACAACACATCAATAAGCATATCAGCAAGTTACATATAAGAAATATGATTGATGAAATAAACACCACATTTTACTCTTTTTATTAAGATCAACAGGTAATTTTTCTCCGCCACTGACTGCGAGTCATTTTTCACTTTTTTGATCAACTGGACCAACCAGAGATTAAAAAATAATCTCTCATTTACATTTTGAAACACTTTATTTCACATTTTTACTAAATTTTCTTTTTTATAGCATTTTGTGAGTGGATAAAAATAACAACCAATGAAACACTTGACAGCGAAACAGACGACACTAAACTCTCACAAATAGTTCCGTAAATTTTTAAAGAATTATTTTTGGCAGTGGCAGGTGTCCGAATAACACCAATGAGGGTAATAATAATGATGAAACGCAATGTTCTTGCAGTAGTAATCCCAGCTCTGTTAGCTGCTGGCGCAGCAAATGCAGCTGAAATTTATAACAAAGACGGCAACAAACTGGATCTATACGGTAAAGTTGAAGTTCAGCACAAATTCGCTAACAACAAAAGCGGCGAAGATGGCGATAACTCCTTTGCTCGTCTGGGTTTCAAAGGCGAAACTCAAGTTAATGACCAACTGACCGGTTTTGGCCGTTGGGAATACAATATCAAAGGTAACCGTGCAGAAGGTACTGACGAAGAAACTAAAACTCGTCTGGCTTTTGCTGGTTTGAAACTGTCCGACTACGGTTCAATGAACTATGGCCGTAACTACGGTGTGGTTTATGAAGTCAACGCTTGGACCGACGTGTTGCCAGTATTCGGTGGCGACTCAATGGCGCAGACTGATAACTTCATGACTGGCCGTTCTACTGGTCTGTTGACTTACCGTAATACCGATTTCTTTGGTCTGGTTGATGGTCTGAATTTTGCTCTGCAATATCAGGGTGAGAACAGTGACAACACCAGCAATGGCCGTGCCGACCGTAAAGACAATGGTGATGGTTACGGTTTCTCCGCGACTTATGATGCAGGTTACGGCATCATCTTCGGTGGTTCATACTCTAATTCTGCCCGTACTTCTGCGCAAAAAACTGCTTTTAACATTGTTGAGGAAAAAGGGAAAAAAGACAAACCTACTGGCTCTACCGCCTTGGGTGATCGCGCTGAAGCATGGAATATTGGTGCCAAATACGATGCCAACAACATCTACCTGGCGGCCATGTACGGTGAAACCCGTAACATGACTCGTTTCGGTGGAAATGTTGACGGTGTAAACTGGGAAAGTATTGCTAACAAAACCCAGAACATCGAATTGACTGCTCAATATCAGTTCGACTTCGGTTTACGTCCATCTCTGGCATACGTTCAGTCCAAAGGTAAAAATCTGCTTGGTGACCTCGATCATGACGGGAAAGAATCCAGCAGCCGCGATCTCGTTAAATATATCTCGGTCGGTACTTTCTACTACTTCAACAAAAACTTGACTACCTATGTTGATTACAAAATCAACCTGCTGGATAGCAATGAATTCACCAGAGAATCGGGTATCAACACTAATAACGTTGTTGGCGTAGGTATGATTTACCAATTCTAATTACCGTTGGTAAATAGATTTAGCTGAACAAGTTAAACATCATTAAGGGAAAGCAGCGCTTATGTGCTGCTTTTTTAGTCTTATGTTTTCTTTCTTTTTCTCACTCCGCAAACTGCCTCACAAGATTATCTTCTTTTTACGACAAATAGTTGGCAAACTGTTTTAGCAGCGTTAACCTGACTGCCCTTTTGGGCTTAACTCTGAGCTTTGGAATTACAAACATGTTTGAGAAAATTACCGCAGCGCCTGCCGACCCTATTCTTGGCTTAGCCGATAGTTTCCGTTCTGATCCTCGTACAAATAAAATCAACCTTGGTATCGGTGTCTATAAAGACGAAACAGGAAAAACCCCGGTTCTGACCAGTGTTAAAAAAGCTGAACAATATTTACTGGAAAACGAAACAACAAAGAATTATCTGCCGATTAGCGGCTTAGCCGAATTTGGCCGCGTAACTCAAGAATTACTGTTTGGCAAAGATCACCCAGTTGTCACAGATAAACGCGCCCGCACAGCACAAAGCCCAGGCGGTACCGGTGCTTTACGTATTGCTGCGGATTTCATTGCCAAACAGACTAATGCTAAACGAGTTTGGATCAGCAACCCAACCTGGCCAAACCATAAAAACGTTTTTTCCGCTGCTGGCCTGGAAGTCTGTGAATATAAATACTATGACGCTGAAAAACACGCGCTGAATTTCGAAGACATGCTGGCAAGCCTGTCCGAAGCTCAGGCTGGTGATGTTGTTCTGTTCCACGGCTGCTGCCACAATCCGACAGGCATCGATCCAACCCCGGCACAATGGGCTAAACTGGCAGACATATCTGCGGAGAAAGGCTGGCTGCCTATTTTTGATTTCGCTTACCAAGGATTTGCCAAGGGCCTGAATGAAGATGCAGAGGGCCTACGTATTTTTGCGAAAAATCATAATGAACTGATTGTTGCCAGCTCTTACTCCAAAAACTTTGGCCTGTACAATGAACGTGTCGGTGCCTGTACTATTGTTGCTAGTGACAGTGATACAGCAGAAAAAGCGTTCAGCCAAGCTAAAGCGATTATCCGTGCTAACTATTCCAACCCACCCGCTCATGGTGCATCTATTGTCACTACCATTTTGTCAAATGAAGACCTGAAAGCAGCTTGGGAACAGGAACTGACCACCATGCGCGAACGTATTCAGCGTATGCGTCAACTGTTTGTCAATACCTTGCAGGAAAAAGGGGCAAAACAGGATTTCAGCTTTATTATTAGCCAAAATGGTATGTTCTCATTCAGTGGCCTGACAAAAGAACAAGTAGAACGTCTGCGTGATGAGTTTGGTATATACGCTGTCAGTTCCGGTCGTATTAACGTCGCTGGCTTGACGTTAGAAAACATGGCTCCACTATGTGAAGCCATTGTTGCAGTACTCTAAATTAACATTTACCTCACGATGAAAAGTCGCTGAAATTCAGCGGCTTGATCACCTCGTGTTGACAGTTAACAACCTTGAAACCAGCAGCTACTTTTATCAACGCGTTCTTGGCATGTCGATTTCTACATGAATATGGGCGGGAATTTGAACCTAAAAGTTCAAACGCCACTGCCCAATTCTGCTGATTTGTGTTTTATCAGCCTATCGTCTATTGGATGAGATTATTCAACATCTGCAACAACATAAAGTTGAAATCCTTGAAGGGCCGGTTAAACGCACCGGAGCAAGCGGAGCTATTATGTCCATTTATTTCCGTGATCCGGATCAAAACCTAATTGAAGTCTTCAATCAGTTATAGTTGCCATCAAACAACTATCAGCCAGCCCTCAGATTGACACTATTATTAAATATAAACGCTACACTACATCACCAACTTGGTACTTCATCCTGTAAAAATGGATTAGTCTGCCGCTCATGACCTAGCGTCGACATTGGTCCGTGCCCCGGAATAAATTCATAATCATCACCAAGTGGCAGAAGTTTATCTTTAATTGAGTTAATTAACTGCCGGTGATTACCGCGTGGAAAGTCACTACGCCCAACTCCTCCTTTAAATAGCACATCTCCCATGTAAATCAGCTTATCTACATGATTCACAAACACAACATGCCCTGGCGTATGTCCCGGACAGTGCAATACAGATAAGTCAACGCCCCCCACCCGCAGCTCATCACCTTCATTTAACCAGCGATCAGGTTCAAATGGTGGACATTCTTCAATGCCAAACATCCGACTTTGAGCTTGCAAGCCTTCGATCCAGAAAGCATCTTCCTGCTGTGGCCCGTAGACCGGCGCATTAAAATGTTTAGCGACCTCCGCTGTTGCACCAACATGGTCAAAATGACCATGAGTCAATAAAATCTGGGTCAATTTCAGACCACGACGTTCTATCTCGGCGATCAATTTTTCTGCTTCACCGCCCGGATCAACAATTGCCGCTTCCTTACTATCTTCATTCCAAATAAGGGTACAATTCTGCATAAAAGCAGTAACAGGAATAATTTGGTATTTCATTATTTCATTTACTCCATAGTCAAAACAAAATAGTTACTCACCAGATTACCACGTCCTGACGGGACCTGTATCAATATGAACGAAATTACTGTGTGGATAGTATCCTACCCCTCCCGCTTTCATTTTCAGAGCAGCCTTGCAGATACGACTAAGCTCAATACCTTCAATATGAAAATCCATCGCCCGCCCGCGAGTATGGTAACTCTGTTTAGCCACGCCTTTACTTTGCTTGCGCAACTGATTGTTGGTTACCAGTGAACGGTAACCAGAAATAAGTTGTACAGGCTTATTAATCTCTATCATCATTTGCAGCAAATAAATCTGATCAAATAATTTAGGATCGATAGTCTTAACGCTATTTTGACGGTAATCTCGAAACAGATGATCCAAGCGGGCCAGCTCTTCTTTGTTGTAACGATAGCCGTCAAAAAATTCGGCTTTAATCGTTTCACCCGTATGTAAGTTGTCAAAACGTAAAATTCGTGGGCGTGGAGTGGCCAGAGTGGCAAAAGTATGCCCCGGCAACAAACTCAAACCTAAAGCAGCGGCTCCCGCACTAAGCCACTTACGGCGATTATGATCGATAATATCCATGAAGAAACATCTACCCAAATTATAGAAAAAATAGGCCAACAGGCAATTGGTCACTGGTCAATATGACAATTAATAACAAAAATTAGTTGCATTTAGTTTTGTAAAGGTAACAACTTTGACAAAAACTGGGCACCTTGTCTCACACTATTGTCGTAATCATAAATATCGGTACGGTACTGAGGTACCCCCTGCTCATCTACCCAAGCAGTTAAATAATGCAAATAAACTGGAATACGCTGTGGGATGTTAACATAAACGGTATTGCCCTGTTTCAGGGTATTATTCACTTTACTCTGATGCCAACCTACATCTTCCAATAACATACTTGCTAATTCTGAAGCCTTGTTAACCCGTACACAACCAGAGCTGATCGCTCGGATGTCTTTGTTAAACAAGTTATGGTTCGGCGTATCATGCAAATAGATAGCATCAGAATTTGGCATATTAAATTTATAACGGCCTAATGAGTTAGTCGGCCCCGGAGCTTGCCATATTCGATAAGGAAAGTTAGCAGGCGTAATCACGTTCCAATCAATAGTGTAAGGATCGATTACACTGGCATCAGCACGCCAATTTGAAAAGATAACGTATCCTCGCCGTTGAAAATATCCGGGATCATCAACTGCTCGTGGTGCGATATCTTTTCTTGCCAGGCTAGTTGGCACACTCCAGGGAGGATTAATCACCACATTATTCAGCACACTACTCATAATGGGTGTCTTCCGGCTTGGGCGACCAACGATCACTTTCGAGTCCAACACTTCCTGATCATTAAGATAATAATGCAATGAATAATCGGGAATATTGACCATAATTCCTGTGGACACATCTCCTGGGATAATACGTAAACGCTGGATATTAAGCGCCATCAATCCTGCTCTGGTTTGAGGCGAAGTATTTAGCCAATCTCTTGTGCGTTTACCGATTACACCATCCGGAGCCAACCCTTGCCAATGCTGAAAATTTTTTACCGCAGTCACCAGTTCAGGATTGTAGATATGATCTGATTGAGCTGTCAGTTCGTTCAACATACCAAGACGAATAAGTATTTCCTTCAACACAGCAACATCAGCGTTATTCTGTCCCGGTTTTAGCACACTTTTACCAGAAAGCTGTGGCCACGGTTTACTATCAGCCAGTTGTTTCATCATCTCCTTGCGCATATTTTCATATTGCGGATGTTGTGGTGCCAGTGCAGCGACATAAGCGGCCACATTATGATCGATAATAGCTTGCTGCCACTGATCTATAACGACTGGTGAAGGTAATACAATTTTGTATGGTATTTTGTATGGTACAGTGCGATAGAGCCAGCGTTGGCCCTGGTGGCCGACATCTGAGACAAATTGTAAATAACCTAGCATAGCATCCGATAAGATGAGATCACGTCCCATCTGACTCAATTGAGCATCATTGAGTTCAATCAGCCATTGACCAAATTGAGGCTGAAACCCAGCCAATGCCAGTTCTGAAAGTTGCTGTTCAAAGCGTTGAACCGCGATTTTATCTTGCCACAAAGGTTGCATCTGGTTAGAGGAGTACAAACTAACCAATCGGTCAAAGAAAACCGGCTTAATTTTTGCCGGTAACCAGCTTCGCAGCATTTTACGGCGTTCTGTTTCTGAAATTGTAGCAGTTTGAATTTGTACGCGTTCAGGTGTTGTTGTCTCAGATATCTTTTCAATCTGCATCTTTGGCAGATTTTGAATATCACCTTCAATAAGCCTATTCTGATGATTAGCTAAAGCATATCCAGCTATTATCGATATGCTACAAATAACCAAAATACACAGTGGCTTTATCGCTCTTTTTACCATATCAACATCCCCACCTTCAGAACATTCTCATGAGTTAATTTTAATTATGACAAACTCAAACTCTAATCAAAGAAAAACAACAAGTTATTTACATTGTAAACTATTTACCTACAAAGGAAATATAATAAGCCATCGCCAACCCACCAAACCAAAAAGACGCCAAATCACCTCGTCTATACCTTATATGCATCGCGACGGCAAGGGAGTGAATCCCCGGGAGCATAGGTAACTATGTGACCGGGGTGAGTGAGTGCAGCCAACAAAGAGGCAACTTGAAAGATGACGGGTATATCCAAAGCATTCAAACCGCTTTCTTAATTCAGCAGAAAGACCTACCTGATAACAGGCAGGCCCTTAATTCAACGCTATTCCTACGATAATTTCTGATTTACTACATCTGCTTACTACAACCTGACTGGTTTCCTACAGCGCGACTATCATGATGAAGAAGTGCTATCACATGAGGAAGTACCATATGCAGCGAGAAATGACTGAACAGCGATAGCAATTCGCTGAGATTTCTCCTCTGGAGTAGGTAAACCAATGCCCAAAGTAGCCTTAAGCCTTGGCGTTCCAATGATGCCATCGATAAACACCTCCGCGGAGATTTTCGGGTCTACTATGCTCAATTTTCCTTCCTCCATCTTTCGTACCAGATATTCAACAAGAAAATTTACTATCTTTTTGACCCCTTTTTCATAATAGATTTTACCTAGTTGCGGAAAACGTTGGGCCTCCAGAGTGACTACCCGATAATTCGCAATCATTGTTTCTGAAAGAATTACCGAGAAAACTTCCTCTGCAAAAATGGTTAACGCTTTCCCAATATCGGGTTCGGGATTCATGGTCTTGTCAAGACCGCCTTCAACTTCTTCTATTCTCTGCCTAACAACAGCGACTAACAGCTCTTCTTTAGAAGGAAATCGACTATAATAGGTTCCCTTCGAAGCATTAGCACGTTTCGCCATCTCATTGATACTGGCACCATCAAAACCCCGTTCTGCAAATACTTGAGCAGCAATTTTTAACAGCTCGTTAACTCGTTCTCCTGAAATTCTAGAGTACGAACGGGTTCTTTTGTGATCTGTTTGGGCTTTAGGTGTATTTGTCATGTAAAAAAACCTAAATTTTTATTGGTACCGAACGGTACGGTATACTATTATTAAGACTATAGCAGTAACACAACCCGATGGCTGTGATCAAATGGTCCTAGCCAGCTACAGTCACCATGATTCTTTCAGAATCACATCGTACTACTTATGGAGAAAAAAGAAATGAACGTTGGAATAATTGGCTCAGGGATTGGTGGAGCATGCCTGGCACATGGCTTGCGCAAAAACGGAATAAAGGTGAAAGTCTATGAACGAGGCTCTGCTACATCATCCATACTTCCCGGTTATGGAATTTACGTCGATACATTCGGTCAGCAAGCAATGCAGGAATGCCTCCCAGAAACCAACTGGCTAAGCTTTAAAAAGATTTCAAAGCCTGTTGGTGGACAGACAAGATTCTATGATGAACATCTGCATCTTCTTCTCGCAGCTCAGAGAGATATTTACCAAGAAAATGGGGAAATCATTACCGAGGATCGGATGTCAATTAGCAGATCTGAACTTCTAGAAGTACTCAATGAGGGACTCTCAGATACCGTTCAATGGAACAAAACGTTCGAGCGTTATGAACACATGCCAAGCGGTAAAATCAGGCTTTTTTTCACAGATAAAAGTCACGAAGATGTCGATGTTCTTATCGGTGCAGATGGAAGCAATTCAAAAGTACGCAAGCAGTACCTCCCCGCGATAAAAAGGCTGGATATTGGCGTCACGCTCACCGTTGGACGTGTGCGCCTTACCCAAGCTCTTGCTGACTCATTGCCTCCCTATTTGCTGGATGGTTCGCCCAACAATATTGTGCCGAAAAGCCCCGGTGGATTGTTTGTCTCTCTATGGCGTGCTCCAATCAATACTCAGGTAAAAGCCACATCGACAGAAATTGGCGATTTTGTCATGTGGGCCTATGCAGCAGCAACGAACAGCTATCCGAATACGATTACTGATTTTCCTGCGAAATCTCTGTGTGATCTGATCTGCTCCCGCATTGCTTCATGGGACCCAAATCTGCATACCCTGATTAAGCAAAGTGATATGGAAAACCTCTCTGTGATTCCGTTACGCAGTATGGATCACCTCTTACCCTGGCGTTCCAGCGCTGTCACGCTACTTGGTGACGCTATTCACAACATGACGCCAATGGTCGGAATGGGAGCAAACATAGCGCTTCGAGACGCACTTTTGCTCACACAAACCCTGACTCGGGTAGCATCCGGTCATGAAGATTTAATCAAAGCGATTTCAGATTATGAACAACAAATGCGGACATATGCGAATGAGGCGGTTGAGATTTCATTACGTACCGCGTTAAATGCAGCCGATCGTTCGATGATCAAGCGAATACTATTTCGAACTGTACTTCGGGTTGCACAAACTTTACCGCCAATAAAGCGAGTGCTATTCCCGATAACAAAATCTGCGCAACACCAGGGAAAAATAAAATTAGGTACTACACACTCTTTGAGTAGTACGCAATAAAGAAGCTTTCACTTTACCGCCAGACAACTTGAATAAACGATTAGCAAAGCATTTGCGGTAATATTGCGTCGGCTCAAGAATAGCGTCTGGTTTTGGTAAACCAGTGAGAACCTCTTTTTGAAAAATAAAGACTTGATAAGGCAGAATCGATTATTTACCATCGTATCGGCCGGAATATCTTTGTCTAAAAAATATAATAAAAATCCACGCCCGGATTATTTGGTAGGTTTTTGCCAAATTTACAATGGCTTAACCCTATACTATCCGGGCCATAAAAACTTAAGGGAATTATGCGTTTGTAAATCTATTAATTCTGTCATTTATAATATCCAGATAATTAATGAAAATAATTAAAAATCAATTATCATTCTTAGCTACAAACATCAATGTTCAGCAATATTTAATCATTTAACCTGGAATATCATTATCTTAAAAATAACAAACATTCCATTAATAGAATCAGATAATGAATTATAGATAAATTTATTATCATTATTATTCTTATATTTTCATTATTATTTCCATCACATCTTTGTCATTAAGCGCTCAGAGGATAATCGGCCCGCAAGTTTTTCTTAGCTCATTCAACACATTCTCACGACATGTATCACACGTTTCTAGTTTCCATATCCCGACTGATTTTCATCAGTTAATCCCAACATTAAACAGAGGGCATAGATAACGACTGCTCAATGGCATTCTCAATGCCAGACACCGCGGTAACCACCAGCATCAACATACCACCGATCATGAGGATCGAAGCGAACAGAAACCCACGCGTCACGATCTGGACTTTAATGATCGTTTCATCCAGCCAGTGCCGGGCGAACTTTGCCATTGATTGATCAAATCCCTGTAGCCGCGACAACAGCCGCAGATAACTGATCGCCTCGTTATCAGGAAAACGGTAACCGGTATCGCGCAACGCCTCACCAAAACCGGCTCCCATTGAGATGTGTTCAAGCGTGGCCGCGATACGCACATACAACCAGCGTGAACCCGCCTGTTCCAGCAACAATTCTAACGCAGATTGCAACATCATCCCTGAGCGGATCAACAACGACACATTCAGTATGAACATACTGCCATGAATCGTTCGATACAGTGACCACGGTGGAAACCGGTCAAGCCCCGTTCGCAATCGCCCCCCAAGAAAAGGTAACGATAATGCTACTAATATGAACAATATCACCAGAAATATCAGTGAATAGAGCCCATAGTCATTAACAAATGTCCCCATCAAATATAGGGTATAAGCCGCACCATCCCAGGTTTCTGGCTTAGAAACCGCAGCCAATTTCGGTACCAGACTGCCTGCTACAATGTGCAACAATACACATATCATCCCAATGAGCACCGCAGGATAAATAGATGCACCAATAACCGCACTACGGATCTTACTACCCGCTTCGATCATGGCGATCGCATCCATGAAAGCACTACGTATATCACCGGAGCGCTCACCCGCGGCAATCACCGCCACTTCATTAGGACCAATCCATTGCAGCAAACTCTCTGACAAAGTGCTGCCCTGGCTCACAGATTCATAGCAACTACTCAACACCAACGCATAACCACCATTAGGCTTATGGCCTTCGTCGCTGGCAATATTGTACATTTCACGTAATGCATCAATCAGCATGACACGATTCTCTAGCATCATAATCAGATGCTCATAGAAACGGACCCGCACTTTCTTACTGAACTGTATCTTCGCCATTCGATAATTCAGTCTGGCAACAAAATCGGTCATTGACATAGCGTTTTACTCGATTTGATAGCTCACCGGGACAATCGGCCCCATCACACGCTCTCCGGCACGGGGATCAATCATTCCGTCATTTATTTTGCGAATAAGTGCATCGATCTTACTGATACCGCCCATCTCCATAATCCAATATCGGGTTGCCTCATGATGATGACCGGTTCGATAAGCTTGCATTAAGCCAGGAGAAGTCTGAACCACTTCCGCCACGACGGTTCGGCCCACAGTGCCACACTGTTTGCAATAGTCACAGCCCTCCCCCTGTAGACAAACCGATTCCGGCTGACAATAAAGATTCAGCCGTTTCAGCAAACGCTCGGAGACTTCTTGCTCATGCCCTTGCAGGGGAACTTTACAATGAGGACATAACACCTGAATCAGCGCTTGGCTGACCAAACCAATCACCAGCCGCGAATCCATTAATAGCGACGCCATCACCGCCTCATCCTGCAAGCGGGGCAAAATCGCTAAAGCATCGTTTGCATGTATCGTGGTCCAAATAAGATGGCCGGTCATGGCGGCTCGGAAAGTCATCTTTGCCGTCACTGCATCGCGTATCTCACCGACCATAATGACATCAGGATCGAGTCGCATTGCATCAGCGATTGCCATTGCCCATTCTTGCTCGATAACCACGCTATCACCCCGATCGCCGGTGATGGGCGATTGATTAGCCCCTTCAATCTCATATTCGGGAGGGTCTTCAAGTGTCAGCAGATGAATGCCGGCCTGCTCGGTTATCATCTTCTGCATCACGACTTTCAAAGTGGTGCTCTTGCCGCTACCCGTCGCGCCGGATAGCAGCACCACACCGGCCCGATGGTCCATCAGCTCTTCCAATATCTGACACTGTTCCGGCAAATAGCCAAGATCGCTTAGGGTGCACACGGTACCGGGGCTATCCGCGTACAGCAATCGCAACACCATTAACATGCCACGATCAAGGGGACGTGTGTTAATCCGTGCCCCAGAAAGCCCGCACTCGGCAAGAAATTCATCCTTCATTCGCGCACGCTGTGCTTGCATCGGCTTAAACGTCGGCTCCGCCACATCACACATACTTTGGTAAATCGTCGCACACAGCCGCAATCCTTCCTCCGGGCGCAACTGTCCCACTGGCCGTAAATAACCATCAATACGGCAACGGATCTCACAATAATTATGACGAGCGACAATATGTAAATCCGACGCGCGTTCCTCAGTGGCTTCGCCAATTAAGCGAATGATATAACGCTGAACATCGGATTCCGTTCCGCCTAACCCATGACTATGATTGTGGCTTTTGTTAAGACGGTATAATTCCAATATGCTCCCCATTCCACAGGTGACAATCTGATAGATGAAACCGTGTCTTTTAACCGTTTCCTCATAGGCCAGCACATGGGGATCAAGGCGATGGGAAGCAGACACCGCCAGCACACACTGCCCCTTTTGCAGAGGCAACTCAATCAGACAGATCAAACTACGGTTCGCTAACTCGATTTCAAGTGCACCGCTCAGGGCGGATAAAACTTTTGCGCCCTGCCTGACCATACACAGCAGATCGGAGCTTGTTATTTCCATAGGAAACCGCCTACTCAGCAATTAACGACTTAACGGCAACGGTGGCGCTACCATAAAATCAAGACTATCCAACAACGATGCATCGTTAGTTGCGGTAAGGCCCACGTCATAGCATCGTCCTTGTTTAGCAAAAGTCACCACCCCCGTATTAATGCGGATCACCTTATAACCATTCGGTAACCAATCACCCGCTTTCACATCCATAATGCCCCCCAAACGAAACCGGAGCGTGGCAATCAACCCACCGTTACGTCCAAAGATTGACTTAACTAAAGGCAAATCGTTATTAACAGCACTGCCTCTATTCACGATTCTGGAAATTTTATCGAGTTCAGCCTGCGCATTTGCCCTTGCAGTTTCGGCTCTAAGTAACATCAAATCTGTCTGTAATTTCTCCAACTGCGCCGCAACGCTATTGTTCGCCGTCACCTCTGACAATACCGGTTTCTGTGCAACAGGTTTCGCTTGAATTGCTGAACGCTCAGTGGATGATACTTGTGCATATGCCAACGAAAATACCGGCACCATCAACAGACTGATCATAAACTGACTAATTTTTTGCATAGAAAACTCCATTGAGTTCCCACTGAGGAAAACCATCAGCTAACACCACTTTGGCACTAGTGACCCTCAATCCAGGAAAAGGCTTACCTGAAAACAAAGCATCTGGAGGTAACTGAGAAGAGAGCGTCCAACTATAAGTCTGCCAATCGGGATTGGCCCACACCTGTGTCTCTCCCTCTGCTCTGGGAGGCGGTGGTGGTGGCAAAACGGAAGCACTCTCAGTCAAAACCGGAGGGGGCAAATCTAGCGCCTGAAAATAAGAGATCAATTCAATCAACGCCTGATCGGACGACTGCAATACATCATCATTATCTGCCTGATCCTCACTCTGCTGCTCAATCGGTATCAATACCTGTGCCTGTTCTCCCCCATTGGAGATCACCGGACCAGCCCGGAAAATATTGATGGCAGCAACCTGAAAAATATTGATCGGCATGCCTTCATGACGTTGATAACTCACGGAAACTGTATCAGTATCCAAACTTATCGATTCAACCTGCCAACCTGCCAGCGACAAGGGCACTCTGGCTAACACTCTCTTCCATATAGAGAATTGCCGTGCCATTTGCGGTTGTGCAAGCCACGGATGCGGTGGTAGGGTTTCCACCACCTCACGGGGTAAATCCGGCACTTCCACCACCCTATTCTGCTTATAGGTATGCCACATCCACCAACCGCCCCCCAACAAAAGTGTTAAACCGGTGGTCATGGCAAAGAGCTTAATTTGATACTTCGACATTTCACCGGTTAAACTTTCTAGCTGACCGACAGACTTTTTCAATATCGATTTCGATAATAGCTGCTCTAATGGCATCTCCGGCCACAGCGATTCAAACTCCTTCGGTGCATAGATGGCATGCCACACCCCATTAGCGTCCTCTACTAACTGCACCGTCTCACGCAACTTCGTCTCGATCTCTTCGCGCGTTCCGATCAAATCACGTCCAGCCATGATTGCACCCTGATGTACTGCCACTAACGCATAACACGCATCAGACAAACGAAACGCGCCGATCCAGTTAGATTTATCCACCACTTTAGCCAAAACAGCAGCCAATGAATAATAACCGGGTTCTCCTGCCTCCTTCGGCGCATAACCAACCTGAACACCTCGTCCAACACGATGGCGAACGGCCAGGGTAAACCCCGCTGCAATCCCATTTCTGCGCATGTTAGCCCGCGCCAGTACAGCTACCGGTGGCCGCCAGATGATGCCAGCCACCAGAGTCTTACCATATAACTTGATTTGCATGACATGCTCCACGCCTATTTCGGTCATCTTTTAATCTACCACTATAGGCGTAATCATGACCACGATCACATTATGATTCCTTTTACCCTGACGGCTCCCTCCCAAGAGCTGATTATCCGGGCTACCTAAACCACTGCGATCACTGGTATCTGACTGTTGCTCGAACCCTGATAACACCAGCGTTTCACCTGAATGCAGCCGTACCTTCTGACTGAATGCGCGTAAATCTATCGTCGGCAACTGCACCTGACCGGTCTCTTCCTTGCCAAATTTCTCCAGCCTCTTTAAATCGCTCAAGCTAATGTTGTACTGCAACAATATTTGCTTATCAGCCATAGCATAAGGCAGCATCAACATATTAAAACCCGTCGTCACTGTTGCGGGCTCAATCCCCACCGAAGTACCGACTTGTGGCGTTGAAGTATTGGAAATGGATGCAACATAACCGGTCTGAGTTGCCACCTGCATCGGTACTGCCTGCAAATTCAACGTAGTCACCGAGGGTTGAGTCACTATGGATACTTTGCCTTGCGCTGATAACGCCTTAATTAGCAAAGCGCTGTCACTGAATGGTCCTTTGAGGATATGAATATTGGTACTGACTCCGCCGTCATCAATAACACTATTCCCACTCTCATTACTCAATCCTATACGAGCACTTTTATAAGCTAGCGACCAATCGACACCATACTGATCAGCACGATCGAAAGTCAGATTCAGGATCTTGACATTAAGCACCACCTGCGTGGTCAGCAATTTATTCTGTTGATCAATGTAATCCTTAATCCTATCGAGTACTTCGGGCGAATCGGTTACCGCCAGCGATGCTGTCGCCATTGATAGCGTTAGCTTACCTTCCCCCGGCGTCAGCATGGCTGATACCGTTTTTTGGATCTCATCCATCACCGAACGGGTCAAAGAAGTTGCCAGGGTTTGAGTACTACCGCTATTACCACTATCGCCCTCACTTACGCCACTACCGAACGTCGCACTCGTCGTCGCGGTCACGCTGGAAGACAATGCATCCGTACCCGGCAATGCATATATTTGAAACACCCGCGTCTCTGTTTTGAAAATATGCACTGCACCATTATGTACTTTCCAATGCAAACCGGACGACGAAACAACCGAATCGAGCAACCCCACTAGCGATCCATGCCAATTCACATGAATTTTCAACACTTCCGGCTCCCCCTCTCCAGATACCGGCTGTGTGCCTGAATTGACCACCACAACACCTCGTTCACTCCCTCTTTCACCCGATGCCGAACCGGGATAGACAGCAAGCCGGGCATCGGCGCTGATCACCACCGGTACACCGCAAATACGTTTGATCTTATCTGCAAACTCACCCAAGGTAATTGGCTCAGCTTCCTCAAGGGTCAACCGGCAAGAGACGGTTTCACTCTCCTTCTTCGAGGGGATCTCCTTAGTTGACACCCAATAACCATGTTCATGCACATGTACCGACATTGCGGCGGCACTATTACGTAATCCTTTAATAATCTCAGTCGCTTGCGCCATCTCGGTATCTGCCTGCTGATCGACCTTCTCGATTGCTGCACAACCTGACAGTCCAGCGGCTACGCAGGGCAACAACAACCATCTGTAAAACGTCAAAAACTGAATAGCCATGTTATTACCCCTGAGCCTGTACATGGACAAGCCGCTGTTCCTGATAAATATCGACGCTGAAAGGACGATTCGCCATTGTGTAAGCGTCGAACAACGCACTCACCGCCTGAATGAACGTGCCACTGAAACGCAGATTAGCCCGGATCGGAAAATCATAGGAGGCATCCCACACCACCTCATAACCGGACCTACTGGCCCACACTTGTATAACATCACGCAGCGTTTGCCCCGACGTTGCTGTCCACACTACCGCCAGAGGAACCGATGTTGGCACTGGTGTGGCGTAAACGGCGACATTTGACAGAGAGACAAGCGCCATAAAAACAGATGCGATTAATTTATTCATCGATCTTTCTCCAAAGGAAAATCAGCAGCCAAACAACCCATTAATGGGTCAGTTGCCCAAAGAAAGCCCGCTTGCGGAATAGCAACCACAATATTTCCACCAGCTACAATATTTCCACCAGCGCCCCGTCAGAAACAAATTCCCGAACATCACCCGGTAATCGTCTGGCAAGTTGGTTTTCTATGCGTTTTCCCTTGCCATCGATAAGCCAAGAGCCACGCTTGAAACCGATTTGATCGGGTTCTGCTCCCCATCTCAGCAATTCCGCGAAAGCCCCGTGCAACAACACATTGTCACCGGCACTGATATTTTTGCGGAAAATATAGACATGAGCCCCTGAAATAAATCCCCCCCAGAGACATTGACTGGAAAAATTGTCACACCAAGCATCGGTGTTTACCCACTCCATATGCAAAGTGGTTAATGCCTGCTGCATATTCCGACGCCTGACCTTTCCTTGAGCATGATGATCAAGTAATTGCACACCGGCTGAAGCATAACTACGAAACAGCGCTGCGACATCGGTCCTGGCACGCACTGACTGCACACGCACTTCATGCAACAACTGACCAAAAATCAATTGCATAAAAAACACAACGACAACGCTAACAATCGCTAATGGCCACATTCTCGTTCTCCTGCAAATTTAAAAACGTAAAAATCCACCCACCAGAAAAATCAACATTGAACACAGCCAATCAGCCGTTCCCTATACCCTGTATTCCGTACTCTATTTTCCGTCCTCTATCTTTCCATACTCCGTCCTCTGCCTTCTGCCCTGCGGCATCTTTCCATTGCAAAATTGGGATACCAAAACCCGCATGCTGGCAAATCAACAACTCTCCCTGTTTACTCATGGATACACTACCTAACGCTGGACATCCCCCACCGGCAAAACTGCCTGTTTTCGTACTTATCACCAAGTTATTACCAACAACCACGTTTTTATCTGCATGAACATCACCGGCAGCCAAGGTGCCTTTCCTCGCGGGATTAGCATTACCATCCAAAATAAACAACGTGCCATGTGTTGGATTAACAACCATTGCACCATCATTACCTTGCGCGATATAAGATTGTTTTTGCTGAAAACGGGAAGCGAAAGCGACCTTATTCACCCCCTCAACCATACCGGTTCCTTGCATCGACAGCGTATCGACCTGATCAAGGCGATTGCCACTCATGTTGATGCTGGTCTCCATCTTATTCCACTCTGGATGCCCATCTATTTTTTGCCGATGAAGCAAATCACCGGCCAAAGTACCGGGACCATAAGTTGATGTATCTCTAACAAATGGGGCGTAAAAAATGCGCCCAATTTCAGTAGGTTGTTGATTGAAAAAACCGGCAAAAGATTCCGGTACATTGACCTGACCATAACTGTTCCAATAAGTGACTGGATTGTTACTGTCACGATCTTGGTAATCGAGATAGAGGCCGCCAACGCCAATCAATTGCACGATTTTCATTGCATGTTCCGCCACATCCGGCTGTTTTCCGCCTTCTATTGCTGGAACGGTGTAAATCAGCGGATCGATGCGTTTTTTGCCATTAGGCAGCACAACGACACGTAATACGCCATCATATTTCTGACCAAGCGGATTGACCGTATTTTGATCCAATCCGGGTGGCAAATAAGGGCGCATCTCCGCCCAATGGATTGGTGCCGACGTGGGCCCATGAGTTAAAGCGGTGTAATTATTATTGACATAATCCACCACGGCATCGCCGAGGTGCTGGATTTGCCCGGCTACCACCTGATTTACCAACATGTCACTCTGCCTATTCAGATAAATCACACCAACCACCATCATTGACGCCAGTACCATGAGTGCAATCGTCACTTCCAACAGAGTGAAACCGGCATTACGGCGGCGTATCATCAATACAGATACAGACTTACCATCATGCATAAACAGCCCTTCTTATTTATAAAGCAGCACCACGGCTAGCTACCGATGACAAAGCGCGACAATTAATCCAGCCACTGCCAGACCCGGCCCGAAAGGTATCTGTGGTGTTTTAATTCTGCGTAACCACCGCATTGCCAGATAACTTACCAGCGTGAACTCCACCGCCAGCAAAATCACAACTGGAAGCGCTTCCAACCCCAGCCAGGCACCGAGCGCCGCCAGAAACTTGGCATCTCCCATGCCTAATGCATCACGCCGAGTCAATCGCCGGGCGATCCACTCAACCAGCCGGAAAAACAGATACCCACAAACTGCGCCAACGACAGCCAAAGGCAGCGCGACAAAACCGGCGGATGGCAAATTAAACAGCAACCCTAGCCATAACAAAGAAAGTGTCAGTTGATCGGGCAGCAGCAGATATTCGAAATCGACTACCGCCAGTACGACCAACATCGAACTGAGCACTAAAAACCCCAACAACGAATAACTCCACCCCAACTCCAAAGCCAGTAAGGAAAAGAGCACCGCTACCGCGCCTTCAACCAGTGGATAACGTATAGAAATCACACCTTTACAGTATCGACAGAGCCCTTTTTGGTGCAAATAGCTCAACAGGGGAATGATATCGCGGGCCGCTAACACGTGGCTGCAACGTGGACAATGGGAACGGGGAAAACAGAGATTAAAGCTGGCAACCTCATTATTGATTTCAGAGAAAATCATCATCGGCAGGCGACAGATCACCACATTAAGAAAACTTCCGACGCACAACCCTAGCAACCCTGATGCCAGCACCAAACACCCAGTAGAAGATTGCAACCACCCTATCATCATGATGATCTCCCGGCAGATTCAGCACACAACGATTGGATAAGGGAAACAACAACAGAACCAGAGAAACCAGCTACTTCCCTCACCAAGAAAATGCAGCTTGAAAAGCCTTCACTAAGCTTGCCAAGCCACACGTCATATCAAGACATCAATCAACGTCCTAACTGGCAGAAACCAGCGTCACGGTATTCTCATCATTGGCATTACATGCCGCTTCAATTTGCGCCAAAGTCGAATCTGATTTAATTTCCGTGGCTGACTGTTGCCCTTTCCCACCTCCACCACCCACGGTCATTTTCGACCAACCCGCCACTCGCAATTTCAGCGAAAGTTGCTGGCAAGCCTCATCAGGCACATTTTGATACTCAATCTTAAAAGTCTGAGCGGTGGTATCTCCCGGAGAAATGGTTACCTTGCCATTCCAACTATTAAAAATAATCCCGGACTTACCATCCTGAGTCATATTGGTCGGCACCACTTTGTAATTAATAGCAATTTTGTTATCCAAACTGTCATAGCCTTTGGCACCATTTTTAATTGACTTCAAATTTGCGGCCATCTGAGTAATATTCGACGATTCTGTTGAGATTTCCGAAGCCCGAAACAACTTACCAATCCCCGCGGCGGCGGCGGCTAATATCACAATACCAACAATCATCACAACTAATGCTTCAATCAGCGTAAAACCTAATTGACGCTTGGCACCACGCAATACATTGACTTTCTTATTCATGCTGACAACTCCAAAATCGAAAAATAGATGTGTTACAACTCGTTCTTAAGAACTTTTGCCGATGAATCACTCACATACTTACAAAAGAAATAAAACATTTACGTTATGATTTCGTTGATAAAAATATTTATAAAACTTTAATATTTCATTATGAAATTAATACTATAAGTTATCATTTAGAAAATAAAATTGTTTAAATCGTTCAAAAATCACGCAATTGATCGATAAAAACTATCAAATTTATTAATTTAGATCGCAAACATCGATTAAAACTAATGATACAGCTCATTAAAAAATCAATGGATTTTATTCTGCCAATCAGCGGAAAATAACAATTTGTAAATATTTTTTATATATAAAATTAGCTTGTTGTTAAGACTTACTGTTGTACCAAGCTGTCACAGATCACATTTTCGTAAAAATAGGACATACAACAGCGTTCTTTGCTAAAGAAAAACACCTTTCAATAACCAAGGCTTTTTTAAATGCCGACAAAGAATTTTTGCTAGTTATTTATCCAGAAAGTCTATCGAGAAAGGCAATAGGGAATTAAATATTCAATTAAAGCCAAATAACACTAGCTCATCTTTTAAATAACAGAACAAAATACACATCATGATCATAAGTTGATCAGATAAATAGAAAATAACGCTATTAATTACCTAACCTGAATTACAAAAACAATATATATCCTATGATCGCGACGGCAAGAGAGTGAATCCCCGGGAGCATAGCAAACTATGTGATCGGGGTGAGTGAATGCAGCCAACAAAGAAGCAACTTGAAAGATAACGGGTATATTTAGTGTGATCTGCTTTCTGATAATAATCCAATTCATTTGGAAAAAAATATGAATTGGATTCTAAAATAAAAAGTTCATTTAGTGGAATTTCATTTAACTCTTGTAAATAATATACATTTGTTTCTATATGAAAAAATTCTCGTAAAAACATGAAAAATATATGTGGTTCGGCACTTCCAGAAAAAATTCCTGTTGGCGAATGATAAGAAATATCCAAGTTAAACGTATGAAGCTCATTAGTACATATATTATGATATTCCATCCAATAAACAAGTGCATTAAAGAAACAATCATATGGACCTAAATGTTCAAAATAATTACCTATAAAATCAATATGTTTACTCATCTATTCACCTTTAATATTTATTTAATTCTGCTAAATTAACATACACTTGATCATATAATCTTCCCATTATATGACGATCAAACGTTACTCCGCGCTTTTTGGCATTCTCTCTCATTTTCATACGCAGAATTTCATCTTGAATAAGAAGCTGACAAAAATCTCTTGCTTGTTGATATCCAGTACACAAAAAACCTGTTTCTCGCAACAGCAATTCCTTGATGTACCATTTTTATATATTGAATTGCCAGATGATTTACAAATTTATCTGTTATTACACGTAAGTCAATATCAGAACCATCATCAATAATAACTACCTCAAATGGAGCTTCCGTTGCCTCTTGATTTACAAGGGATTGTAACGTAATCTCAAGACGTTCTGGCTTATTCCTCGTAATGATAAGAACACTTGCATATACCTGATACATTATACATCCCTCCTTTCTCAACCTTCTCTCAACTACCAGTGCTGGAATATGATTTTAATCCCAATTGCCAAATTATCCTTGATAGGATTAAGAAAAAAATCGAAATGAAAACTGATATTATCCCTAATTCCCATCCAACATTTCCAATTAACGCCATAGCAGCAGGATTCGCAATTAATGCCAGAGGAACCATCATCTTAAAAATAAAACCGAACCCTCCATTAAAGATATCAATAGGAAAACGCGCAATAATAATATTATTTAAAAACAAAGAATCTCTGTGTTCGTTGCTAGGCCACCAAAACGAAGTAGCAGTCCAAATAAACCAAATACTATAGTACGTTATCATTCCAGTCAGTAAAAACAAAATATACAGAAGTAAATTGATAAAATGAAAGCTGAATGAAGCAGAATAATATCCATACATAACAATAAACACACCGCTGATTGTGTTTGTTAATTGTGGGAAGTCAATTCTCCTAAAAGATGCATAAAATTGAGAATCGATTGGCTTGGTCAAATAAGTATCAAGCTTTCCTTCTATAATATCATCTTGAAGCTCCCCCATATTGTTTATCAATAATCCCATCATCACAGAATCAATAATGACGTAAGTACCCAGTAATATAATTATATCTTCCCATGCCCAGCCTGCAATACTATCAACATGCCCATAAATGGCTTTAAAAAGAATAATAGGGACCAAAATCCATAATAATGACGAAAAGACTGCTGCGATAAAATTAGGACGAAATTCCATATCTTGTTGCAGACTTAACATCAGAATTTTTTTCATAAGTTTTAGATATCGAAACATGTTACCCTCCTACCTCTACATACTTTTTCAATCCTTGTTTCCAAACTATCCTTCCTAAAAAGAAGAATATAAGACACCAAATAGCCTGTATGATTAATCCAGATATCACATTGATCTCATCCATATCAGTAAGTAATACTCTTAACGGGAAATATGCAAGATATGGAAAGGGAGTTTTATCAATGACTGCGACAATATTTGAGGGAAGAATATCTATTGGGAAAAATATTCCAGCCAAGCTCATGATAACTATTTCCTTCACAAATAAAATCATATCTGCCTTTTGAGTCCAAAAGACATAGCAACCAATCGTCCAAGATACTAAAAACCACAAGATACAAGACAGGATAATAGACAAGAAACCCAAAAATAGATTATAAACAGATAGTTGGAAATCAAAATAACTTCCAAATATAACCGTCAACAATACGAGTGGAACAGCGCCTAAGATAACATTAACCAATCGATCTCCGATCATTTCCCAAAAATAATAGATTTGCACATCTACAGGTTTTAGTAATAGAGTACTAAGGTTTCCTTCATGAACTTGCTCATGCAACTTCCAATCAATTGCATACCATACAAAATAATTAATAAGCCTGGCACCGATAAAATACATAACCAACTCAGAAAATGTATATCCCTCCAACGTATCACCATTTACATAAATGGCCTTCCACAAGAAAATCATTGCAATCGCTGGAATTAACGCTTCAATAATCATATAAAATACACTAAAACGATATTCAATGCCCTTTTGCCAAGTGATATAAGAAACATGTAGATATTTTCTTATCGACAACTTATTAACCATATAGACCTCCATCTCAACTCTTGAGGTTTTTTATTTTTATTCGTCTTTCGAATACACCTTAGAAATGATATCTTCCATTGATAACTCTTCCACATTTAGATCTTCGACTAAGAATTTTTCTAGAATATTTGCTACTGTTTGTGGTACTCTTTCACGGTCAATTCTCAGTGTAACTTCTAAATCATCTTGATTCGTAATTTCACCGAATAGTTCAAGTTCCCCATTAGTGACCGCATTCTTTAATTTCATCTTTATATATTTATAGCGACTAAATGAATTAATGATATCAATCGTTTTTCCATCATAAATAATAACGCCCTGATGAAGAATGATCAATCGATCACACAATTCTTTTATATCTTCAAGATAGTGACTTGTTAACAAGATCGTCGCTTGATAGGTCTTATTATACTCCCGCAGAAAAGCTCTAATATTTTTTTGAGCAAAAATATCTAAACCAATCGTTGGTTCGTCCATAAACAAAATTTCCGGATTATGCAATGTTGCACCAATTAATTCCATTTTCATTCTTTCTCCTAACGATAGCTTTCTCGTTTGAACCTTCAACAAATCTGTAACATCCAACAATTCTGAAAGTTTATTTACTCTGTTATTAAAATCATTTTTGGAAATATTATAGATATCTTTAAGCAGGCCAAAATAGTCCATAGGTGGCAAATCCCATATCAATTGAATTTTATTCCCCATCACCATAGAGATTTTGTTCCGGTATCTCAAAGAACGCTCCCAAGGTACTTCCTCCCAAACTATAGCCGTTCCACTTGTTGGTGTAAGTAATCCACTTAACATTTTAAGCGTGGTTGTTTTTCCAGCCCCATTGAGACCAATTACCCCTACGAATTCACCTTTATTAATTTTTAAAGAAATATTATTAACAGCACTGTTATATTCATATTTCCTATTAATTAATGACTTAATTGAACCCATAAAACCGGGTTCTTTTTCATGATATTTATACACTTTGGTTAAATTTTTTACATCTATTATTTGCATGATTTTTATAATGAATGCCTTCCGTTTACAAAGCTTCTGTTAATGTTGACATTGACGGGTAGATTACAACTTTATCATCTATGATACGACCTTCCACGAACCTTGATGAAATCCGCTGACTCACACCTTTATTTGTCTGACGAATTTTAAACCGATCAGAAGCAAACCCCGTTCTTACCTATGTTTAACATCATTTACTGCTGCTCATAAAACTTTTCTACATTCACCCTTTATTAAGCGTTAATGTTTACCTGATATCAGATTAAAAGAGTCTGACACTGGCGTAATCTTTCTGGTACATCTAGAGTTATGGGCAAGGATCCTCCACATTATCCGCCCCAACTTATTAACCATCCCCACTACACTAATAGTAACACTGATTGATTCACATTCTCTAAATTCCGCATTTATTCACTAACACACAATAACTTTACTCTTCTCCAATTAATTATTGAAGATAATACCCCAACATGCGCCAATATTGTGAGCTATCGCAGATTATATCGATTAAACAAGAGTCCTCTGTTAGCAAAACGGGCTAAATAGCTATTCAAAATAATAAATCACATGAAGGGAACTCAGTCTGAATTGAGCGATCTGATTAATTACCAGATCAAAACAAATCTCTAACCGGAAATAATGCAGAAAACGACTCACAAAACATGGGATAAACATCATGATGATGTCCTGTGCCAGCGCAGTTTTGCTGTGAGGTAACCGTACTGGGCGACTGTAGCAAATACTACGTAAGACAATTACCCTGAATCATCGGTGTCGCACCGTGTAACATGTTCCAATGTACCACCTTGGAGCAAGATGCTTTTTGAATCCGAGCCATAATTCATAAGTAAATCAAATATCGATAGATTAGGAATAAAACCTTCATTTTCATAACATTGTGTATAAATAGGACAATTCCATTCTATTGGCCTTATACTTATATCATTCTTTTCAAAAAGTTGACGATCTAAATAATTTTCATACCCATATTTACCAGCAATATACTCTGTTGCTCCTATGATCTTGCAAATATCAATTAACAAATCGTTTTTCATGCTACATAATCCCAGCACTGAAGACTTTATGACCATTACATCTGACTTCAAAAAATTAATAACCCACTTTAGCATGATATAATTTATTTCAGATACGTGTATCCACTCTCTTCGGTATACCTCCTCTAAAAATGGGAATATATCATTAAAATACATTGCTGAATTATAGTTATCATAAAATCCCTTTATACCCAATAGATTTCAAGAAGCATCGCGACGGCAAGAGAGCGAATCCCCGGGAGCATAGATAACGATGTGACCGGGGTGAGTGAGTGCAGCCAACAAATAGGCAACTTGAAATCCATAGGGTATAGAACATAATGTTATCAGGCATGGTCCTCAAGTAAGCTATCCTGCTTTTGCGATGGATAAAGAAAAAAAAGAGATAAAGGAACGCGGGGGAATTGTTAAAGCCGTTGCTGAACCCGGCGAATTTCCGGTTGCTATCGTCAGTAAAGGGAAATGGACAATTGCCAATAATATCGATGAACTGGAGCAATTCTATAATAGTATTGGCGCAAAAATGAAAGCAAGCTGGAAACCCGGCGCTGGAAATCCCGGATTCGTTTCCAATCCACAAAAACCAGGAATGGCCCGATTTAGCCGGAAAAGATAAAATAAATTATTATTACGTCAACAACATCCTGCAAAATAAAGAGGATTTTGGCCTATTTTATGTCACTCAACATTACACATGGGAAATCTTTAATACATAAAGATCTAACAGAATTTCCTGAAATTGAAGCAGAGATTTTGTTGCTGCCTAAATAACACTTCAAAATAAGTAATCATCTGGAAAGAACTCAGACAAATTTTTGCGATCTGAACATCCAAGATTAACGGAAATATAAGTAATCGATATTTTGACAAAAGGATTATCATTATTCGAATGCAAGTTAAAAACTGATTGAAATGAATGGCTTTCATAAAGTAGTTGTTGTAAATATAATATTTTCTCGTTTTTCCTTTTCTGATATTTGATTCTTTAGGCTCTTCTATTAATGCATTCGGTAAAGATTTGCCTGAGAAAATATGGGAAGATGTTTTTTGTAGCTTGGTAGAAATACTATAAATGGTAATGACTAACTAATAAGACAGAGAAACAGATTGTGGCAAAGAAAGAAAAACGGCCTCACCATGACGGATTATTCAAATATTTTTTAACGCAGCCTGAAACGGCCAGAGAGTTTCTATCCCTTTATCTGCCCGAAGAAATCCAGTCGTTGTGTGACTTAGCTACATTGAAACTGGAGCCCGGCAGTTTTGTGGATGAGCATTTACGTCAACTGCACAGTGATGTGTTGTACTCGGTCGAAACGGCCCGGGGACAGGGCTATATCTATTGCCTGATTGAACATCAGTCCACCCCTGACCCGTTAATGGCCTGGCGGCTGATGTATTATGCCATGTTAGCCATGGCGGCTCACCTGAAAAAAGGCCATACTGAACTCCCGTTGGTGGCACCTCTGCTGTTTTATCATGGTGAGATTCGGCCGTATCCTTACTCAAACCGGTGGCTGGATTGTTTCACGCTCCCCGAACAGGCGGCTCGCTTATACCGTCAGGCGTTTCCGTTGGTGGACGTCAGTGTGCTCAGCGATGAAGAGATCCTGACGCATAAAGGGGTAGCCCTGATGGAGCTGGTGCAAAAACATATTCGCTGCCGGGATATGCAGGAATGGCTCCTCCAATTGGTGGAACTCTTGAATGCGGGGTATAATACAACTGAGCAGCGCAATGTGGTGTTACGCTATATTTTACTGAATGGACATACGCCGGATCTCTCACAATTTGTCCATCAACTGATTGAACAATCTCCGGAGCATGAAACGATGTTGATGACTATTGCAGAACAGCTTGAACAAAAAGGGCTTGAGCGAGGTATCAAGCAAGGCATTGAGCAAGGTATTGAGCAAGGTATTGAGCAAGGCATTGAGCAGGGTATTGAACAAGGTATTGAGCAGGGTATTGTGCAAGGCCGAGAGGAAGGCCGAGCGGAAGGTAAACTGGAAACGGCTCGTGCCTTATTACGGCATGGCGTGAGTTTGGACATTATTGTCACCAGTACCGGACTGAGCCGGGATAAAATTGAAACGTTAAAGCATTAAATTAATCTTCTCTTTGTACAGCAAAATGCCGATATTTAAGATCGGCATTTTTGTTCTTATTCAGGATGATGGTTACTTTTACGTTTGCCCGGCGAAGCTGAAACCGGTCAGACTGAAACAGCAATCTCCGGAGCATGAAACGATGTTGATGACTATTGCAGAACAGCTTGAACAAAAAGGGCTTGAGCGAGGTATCAAGCAAGGTATTGAGCAGGGTATTGAGCAAGGTATTGAGCAGGGTATTGAACAAGGTATTGAGCAAGGTATTGTGCAAGGCCGAGAGGAAGGCCGAGCGGAAGGTAAACTGGAAACGGCTCGTGCCTTATTACGGCATGGCGTGAGTTTGGACATTATTGTCACCAGTACCGGACTGAGCCGGGATAAAATTGAAACGTTAAAGCATTAAATTAATCTTCTCTTTTACAGCAAAATGCCGATATTCAAAATCGGCATTTTTGTTCTTATTTATACCCAATAGATTTCAAGTTGCAGCGCGGCGGCAAGAGAACGCATCCCCAGGAGCATAGATAACTATGTGACTGGGGTAAGTGAACGCAGCCAACAAAGCAGCAGCTTGAAAGATGAAGGGTATATAGGGAGAGAAATGACACCTTAAAAGTATGGGGAATGCGATTAGGTGAGCTGTTTGCGGAAACAAAATAACTTGTTCTGTTTCGTCAAAACCTTGATGTTCATGCGCCTGATGTAACCGTTTATTATTGATTTTTGCATCCGAACAGAGTTCATAAAAAAGCAAACCATAGGCTCAATACGATCTTTTCCACTCACTCTTTTGATCATCAATTAATCGACAAAATAGAAAATAATCATTCATTCATAATTTTCCTATCCCCAAAGCCAAATAAAACCGCGCTTAATATCTAAAATGAGTAACTCCTACCATACCAATTAATAATTATCACACACTATTAATTAATATTCCCTAAAAATATTCATTACTTATAATCAGGCCGCTTTATTAAATGCGAACTAAATAATCGCGAAATAAATCTTTTCAGCATAAATAATAACCGCCATAAGGCAGGTTGCTGCGGTAGCTATAGCCATAGCTCGGAGCGAATCAAAACCTCAGTATTAATCAAAACAAGGCTATAACGCTTTGTTTATCTTTTAAACGTAAATAACCAATCAAGGAATAAATCATGTCTACAACTCCAGAACAAATCGCTGTTGAATATCCAATCCCTACTTATCGGTTTGTTGTCTCAATCGGTGATGAGAAAGTCCCCTTTAACAGTGTTTCCGGGCTCGATATTTCTCATGACGTCATCGAATATAAAGACGGCACCGGTAATTATTATAAAATGCCCGGCCAACGTCAGGCGATCAATATTACGCTGCGTAAAGGTGTCTTCTCCGGTGATACTAAACTTTTTGATTGGCTTAATTCTATTCAACTTAATCAGGTCGAGAAAAAAGATATTTCAATTAGTTTAACCAACGAAGCCGGCACTGAAATCCTGATGACCTGGAGCGTGGCAAATGCCTTCCCAACTTCATTAACCGCTCCTGCTTTTGATGCCACCAGCAATGAAGTCGCGGTTCAGGAAATTAGCCTGACCGCAGATCGAGTCACTATTCAAGCGGCTTAAGACTCATTTATAAAGCTGTTTACTAAAAATATTGCACAATAATTGGAGGCAACATGCCAACATATTCCTATCCCGGCGTTTATATTGAAGAGGACGCTTCACCCGCACTCTCCGTTCGTTCCAGTGCAACGGCAGTACCAGTCTTTGCTATTACAAACAACAGTTCATTAATATCAGATAAACCCTATATTCGTGTTAGTAGTTGGATGAACTATTTAACACTAAAAGGCGAACCATTTGATCCCAAGAATATCCTTGATGTTTCACTGCGTGCCTATTTTATTAACGGCGGTGGATATTGCTATCTCGTCAAAACTAAAGAGTTAGAAACACAAGTGCCAAAACTTGACGATGTGACATTATTGATTGCTGCCGGAGAAGAGATTAACGAGGTGGCAGGAAAACTTTGTCAGCCGGGCAAAGGGTTATTTGCCATTTTTGACGGCCCACAAAGTGATACCGATATAAAAGAACCAGAAAAAGCTCTCAAGCCTTATTCCCCTACGCCTTATGGCGCAGTTTATTACCCTTGGCTAACCGCTGAATGGGGAGAAAATAAAGCCGCCATTGATATTCCACCCAGTGCAGTGATGGCCGGTATTTATGCCAGTGTCGATAACAGCCGGGGGGTCTGGAAAGCGCCCGCTAACGTTGCTATTCAGGGCGGCTTACAACCTAAATACCCAGTAACCGATGATCTGCAAACGCAATATAACCAAGGCAAGGCATTGAATATGATCCGTACCTTTCCTAAGAGCGGCACGCTGGTTTGGGGTGCCCGTACACTTGAGAACAGCGATAACTGGCGTTATATCCCGGTCCGCCGCCTGTTTAACAGTGCAGAGCAAAATATTAAAAATGCCATGAATGCTATGGTATTTGAGCCCAACAGCCAACCCACTTGGAAAGCCGTCCACAGCGCTATCGATAACTATCTCCATACTTTGTGGCAGCAAGGCGGGTTGATGGGCAATAAAGCCGAACAAGCTTATTTCGTCCAAATCGGTAAAGGTCTCACCATGACCGATGACGATATCAAGCAGGGCAAAATGATTGTCAAAGTGGGTCTGGCGGCGGTTCGTCCAGCCGAGTTTATTATCTTGCAGTTTACGCAAAACATCGCTCAATAATCGGAGGCAACATGCCAGCTATACCAACTACATCAACTTATCCTGGCGTCTATATTGAAGAAGATGCCTCACTGGCTCTCTCCGTTAGCCAAGGGAACACGGCAATCCCGGTTTTTATTGGCCGTTTCTCACCGAAAAAAATCAGCGCAACACCTGAAATAACACGCGTGAGTAGCTGGTTGGATTTCACTAATCTGTTCAATGTGGGTTGTATTAGGTCGGTAGCAATCAAATCAACTGAGTCTACTCCACCCCCTTCCCTTTCTGTTCCTGAGAAAAGCGAAGGTAATGAAAAAACCGAAAGTAATATAAAAGATAAGGACGATGCAGAAACCGAAAACAATACAAAAGCCAAAAGCAATGTAGAAATTTTTGCCGCCCCAAATATTACGCTTTATACAGACGATAAAAATAACCGTGATTCTTACAATATAACTATCGGCACCTACACGACAAGCAGTGATGCCTTAAAGCTTTATTTCCAAAATGGTGGCGGACCTTGTTATATCCTGCCAATTTCTAATTCAGAAGATACCAACACGCTGGCATTAATCCCTGAGTTAATTGAGCAGGCTTTAGAAATTACCTTGATCGTCTGCCCTGAACAGGATCCTGCTTATCAGAGTGCAATATATGGCAACCTGACCCCTTTATTAAAGGCAGGATATTTTCTTATCGCGGATAATCCGAATAAAGAAACTGCACTTAGCGTTAGCCTGCAATCACAAACCGCGACTTATTATCCCGCAGTAAAAGTCTCACAACTTATTCAGGTGGAGGAGAATACCGTCACGGTTTCAGGTTATCAGGATGCAAAAGTTACCCATCTGGCAGAACTCAAACAGCAAAACTCAGGACTCTATAAGCAAGTTATCGAGGCAATAAAACAAAAAATTGCTGATAACAAAAAACTCATTCCCGCCAGTGCAGTGATGGCTAGTGTCTATTGTGCTACCGATGCTCGTCGTGGCGTCTGGAAAGCACCTGCGAATGTGGTTCTCAGCGGGATTAGTGATGTAGCGGATCGACTCACGGAAGATGAGCAAGGCACCATGAATCAAAAAGGTATCAATGCTATTCGCTATTTCACCAACAAAGGGTTTGTCGTCTGGGGCGCACGTACTCTGCAAGATGATGACAACTGGCGCTACATTCCGGTTCGACGCTTATTCAATGCGGCAGAACGGGATATCAAGCAAGCCATGCGATTTGCCGTTTTTGAACCCAACAGTCAGCCCACCTGGGAACGGGTCCGCTCAGCGATTGATAACTATCTCCATCAACTCTGGCAACAAGGGGCACTGGCCGGTAATAGCCCGCAGGAAGCCTATTTTGTCCAGATTGGTCAAGGTGTCACCATGTCCGACATTGACATTAAACAAGGCAAAATGGTGGTTAAGGTTGGGATGGCGGCGGTCCGTCCGGCTGAATTTATTATCCTGCAATTTTCGCAAAATGTAGCACAGTAATCGTACTGAGGCGCGGTTCGCCGCGCCTATTCTGGCAAGGAAATGAGAATGGAAATAAAACAGCCGGGCGTCACCATTACGGAGAACCTGATATCCCAGCAACAAGATGAGGCGTTTATCGGTGTACCGGTTTTTATCGGCTATACTCAACAACCGAGTAAAAACAATCGTGCTAAAAACAATCATGTTAGTGACAAAACCGCCGTCAAGCTCCACAGCCTGACCGATTTTACCCTGTCATTTGGTGAATCAGGATTAACATACTATTCCGTGCGTCACTTTTTTGACAACGGGGGTCAACAAGCCTATGTACTGTCGTTAGGATCGGATAAACCACGAGGCGATTTTCACTCATTGACCACCACCCTACAACAAGATTGGGTTAAACAAGCGATCTCGGCACAGAGTGCTATCACGCTGATTGTGGTCCCCGATATTGTCTATCTGAATCAGATGGATGATCCCGATTCAGAAATCGATCAATACGACAAAATCCAGTTCTGGCTACAATTTTGGCAATCAGTACTTAGCCTCTGCCAGTGCCGACGCGGCATCATGGGATTGCTGGATGCCCCCGATGATCCCGCTCTGGCCGAGAAATGTTTAACGCAGCTCTCTTCCAATGATCGGCAATGGGGCGCGGTATACTGGCCAAGATTGAACAGTGCTTATCAGGAACAAAATCAGCCTGTTGTTCTTTCGCCGACCGCCGCAGTGGCTGCCATCATTCAGCGTAACGATAACCAAATGGCGGTCTGGCATGCCCCCGCGAATGTCGCGTTATCCAAGGTGATAAGCCCAATACGCTCTCACATTGAAGCCGATACCCTGTTTAACCAGAATGGCCCTTCGTTGAATCTGGTTCGCAGCTTTCCCGGCAAAGGGATAAAGATCTGGGGATGCCGCACGCTGGACAATACCCCCGATTCTCCCTGGCGCTATATCCAGACACGCCGTCTGGTTTCCTATATCGAAGCCCATATGACTCAACTGGGCCGGGCCTTTGTGTTTGAACCGAATAACGCCATCACCTGGATGAAGTTTAAAGGTCAGGCTTACAACTGGTTACGTCAGTTATGGCTAAATGGCGGACTGCGCGGTACGCAGGAAGATCAAGCATTTGAGGTGTTGCTGGGGGTTGGCGAATCGATGAGCGAAGCGGATCTACGCGCCGGGAAAATGATCATGAAGATCAAGCTGGCGTTACTCATTCCGGCGGAATTTATCGAGTTGAATCTGACATTTGATACCCGTACCGGGATCACCCATTAAGCAGGGGAAAAATATGAACAATTTATACACCCCGTCGGTGTCACACCGTTTTATCGCCAGTTTTCTGTTTAACAATATCCCCAGTCCACTCGACATTGCCTTTCAACGGATATCGGGACTGAGCCGTGAACTGCAAACCACCCAACACAGCCAAGGCGGAGAAAATGCCAGAAACGTTTGGCTAGCGGAGAAGATCCAGCACGGTAGCTTGGTACTGGAACGCGGGGTTATGACCGTCACGCCGCTGACTTGGGTGTTTGATCGCGTCCTGCGCGGCGAGAAAGCCGTGTATGCCGATGTGGTCATCATGCTACTGAATGAACATTCAATTCCTGTGGCAAACTGGACATTAAGTAACGCGCTGCCGGTTCGCTGGTCCACCGGCGACCTTGACGCCAATAGCAATACGGTGCTGGTGAACGCTCTGGAATTACGTTATCAAGATATGCGCTGGTTAGGAGTGAAAGCATGACTGTTGAAATTAAAGAGCTGATTATTCAGGCTAAAGTGACCGATTCAGCCAGTCATTCGGTCACTCCACGAACACTGGCGCAGGGAGTGCTGGATAACGCCGACCTGATTGAAAAAGTGAAACAAGCAGTATTAGATGCCTTGCGCGAAACAGGAGGTCATTATGAGCTTAATTGAACGCAGCCTGTCCAAACTCACCTTCACCGCTTTCAAAGATCGTGAGGGAAAAACCTCGGTAGGCAGTTTACAGGCAATGTATAACCCCGATACCATCCAGCTCGATTATCAAACCCGTTATCAGCAGGATGAAAGCGTTAACAGTGCCAACCAAAGCAGCCGCTATGTGTTATCCCAACCGGCGGGCCTGTCATTAGTCCTGTTATTTGACGCCACCATGCCCGGCCATAACACCCCGGTAGAAACGCAATTAGCAACGCTAAAAGCCTTGTGTGCCGTGGATGCCAGTACTCACGTTCCCCACTTTCTTAAAATCAAATGGGGCAAAATGCGTTGGGAAAACAAAGGCTATTTTGCCTGTCGGGCCAGTGGTCTCAGCATTCATTACACCCTGTTTGACCGAGACGCCACACCGCTGCGGGCCAGCGCTACCCTATCTCTGGTGGCAGATGAAAGCTTTGTGATTCAAGCTACCGAGCAGCAATTAAAATCGCCCCCGGCTACTGCGGTTAACGTCACGGATATGCTCTCCCTACCGTTGATCGCCTTAGGTGCCGGCGCTTCTTTGGCGGGGGGTATTGATTATCTCTCGCTGGCTTGGCAAAACGGCCTGGATAATCTTGATGACTTTACCCCCGGACAAATGTTGCAAGCACAGGGGAAAGCATGAAGATACCGACGATAACGATCAAAATAGACGGCAAAGTCCTCAATCAATTTACGGTTATCACTCTGACCGTTAACCATCATATTAATGGCATCCCCTCGGCCAATATCACCTTGGGTATCGCCGGTGATGCCCGCCATATTTTTGATGCCAAGGCACAAGCTGAACTGGCAAGTTGCCGCCCTAATCATCAACTTAGCGTGCAGATCGAAAAAGCCGTGGTGTTTAAGGGGATCATCGTTCGGCAAACATTGGGGCTTAAAGGTCAGGACAGCATCATTACTCTGACCGCCAAACATGCGTTGCAAAAATTAACTCACAACTTCCACTCGCAACTGTTCAACAAACAGAGTGATGAGGCGATTATCAAGAAGTTGTTTAGCCAAGCGGGTATCCCTGTCACGATAAAACCAGCCCCTCAGCTTAAAACGGTGCATGAGCAAATGGTGCAATTTCGCTGCAATGACTGGGCTTTTCTAAAAAACCGACTGTTCGCGACCCATACCTGGCTGCTGCCCGGCAACGATAGTGTGACACTGGTCACCCCGGAATCCCTGAATCGGTCAACCGTGCATACTCTCCACCAGCGAGCCAACCCTCAGGATGCGGTGTTATTTGAAGCGAATCTGCAATGGGATAACCAACGCAACCCCAAAACAGTGAATGTACAATCTTGGGATATCGCCCAACAGAAGCTGTCTCCAGCCCATCAGGTAAAAAACAGCGGCCTTGGTCGCAATCAACTCGCCACAGACAACCTGACATCATTGACCAGCCAACCATGGCAGTGGGTTTTCAGCTATCCGTTGGACAATGAACAGGCCAAACAGCTTGCTCAAGGCATCCTGAATAACCGCCGAAGTCACAACGTCTCCGGTAATTTTGAGGTCGAAGGTGATAACCGTTATCAAACAGGGGATGTGCTGGCGTTAAACGGCTTTGGTCAAGGGATGGATGGTCAGGCGATTATCACCGGTGTCAGTCAGACCCTCAATCAACGGCAAGGCTGGCGTACCCGGCTAACGCTGGGGCTATTACCGGAAACAGAGCAAGTTGTACCGCAGGCAAAAGAGCTGCATATCGGGATCGTGGAAAAATACCAGCGAGATAGCCAATCATTGGGCCGTATTCCGGTCAAAATCCCGGCGTTAAACTTAACCAACGGCACCCTTTTTGCCCGCCTAAGTAAACCTTACGCCAGTCATGAAAGCGGTTTCTGCTTTTACCCTGAAGCGGGGGATGAGGTGATTATCGGCTTCTTTGAATGTGATCCTCGCTTCCCGGTGATATTAGGCTCGATGCACAATCCTAAAAACAAAGCGCCGTTAGAACCGAGTGAAAAAAACCCGGTGAAAACCTTAGTGATTAAACAGGGAGAAAATCAGCAAGCATTACTCTTTAATCATAAAGATAAAACCCTCGCATTGAATAGCGGAAAACATACCTTATCTCTGCAACAGGATAAAGATATCACGCTTAATTCCGCTAAGAATCTTATTACCCATGCTCAGGAAATTAAAATAGAGGCGCAAAAATCTCTGTCCGCCGCCGGTAAATCTGGCGTAGATATTAAAGGTGCGAAGATTAATCTAACCCAATAATAAGGTAATAAGATGACAAACAAAGTATTAGCCGATATTTACGGTCGGGGTTGGGCCTTTCCGCTGCAATTTTCTATTAAAGATGCTACGTATAAAGATAGCACGCATCCTGAAATAGCAACCGGCGTCACCATGGCGGAAGGGGCCGAAAATGTCCGCCAAAATATGAAAATTCTTTTTCTCACCGAACCCGGCGAACGAATTATGCGAGAGAATTATGGTTGCGGCCTGAATGATTATCTGTTTGCCAATATCCGTGACGAAATGATGGCAGAAATTCAGACTCGAATTGAAGAACGGGTATTGCGTTATGAACCCCGCGCCGATATTAGCGAGATCCAGGTCAACCAGAGAACTAACCTGCCCAATACCTTGCATATTCAGGTCACCTACACGCTGAGAGGCAGCGAAATCAGCCAGCAAATTGAAGGTGCCCTTGAAGTGAATGAAGGCCGGGTACAGGTGAGTTTATGAGCAAACAACTGGTGGTGGATGGCGACACTTTGCTGTTCGAGCCGTTATTTGGCAACCGACAAGTCACCATTTTGGGGCCGGCAACCATCCGCGGTAGCGGACACCCCCAAATTCAGGGCAAAAAGATTGTCATGGTCGGTGATGAAAAAAAGGTGCAACTTCAAGCGCAATATATCACTCCAAGCCACCCGGTTCCCGGCATGGGGATGGTCACCATTGCTCAATTGGATGCCAGCCAGCAGGTAAACTTCTGCCGTAGTCCAGTCACGGTAATTGTTGTCGGGCAACAATTTATCGCCCGATTTACCCCGACACAGCCAGCCAATAATCCATCGAGCGGCCCGGATGTGACCGCCCCCAGTATGGGCAAAGGCCGGTTTATTGCCAGCCAATATGCAGTCACTGCCGGATAATAACCTCTTCAACTTTATTTTAAATATACCCGTTATCTTTCAAGTTGCCTCTTTGTTGGCTGCGCTCACTCACCCCGGTCACATAGTTATCTATGCTCCCGGGGATTCGCTCCCTTGCCGTCGCGATGCATCTTGAAATCCATAGGGTATAACAATATTTTCAAATAATCATGATCCCTGAAAATTTATCGGGAATAATTACATAACAGGTGGTAAAAATATGGGACAAGCCGAGTTAGAAAATAAACTCTCTGCTATTGTGCCGGATACTGTATTTAGACTTGATGAAAGAAGTACGCTAGATATTTTAAATTGGCTTAAAGCTTACGCTAAAGAAATCCCTTTCGATCAAGAGAAAAAACAGTTCTGGGATAGTTTCTACTTTATTCAGGAAAATAATCCTCAACAATTAGCGGATATTTATCAAAACGTAAATCAAGCCGATGGCCGATTACCCGCTCATCAAGCTTTTGTTTTAGCTTTTTTAAAATTATTAGAAACAACTAATCGATTATTAAATACCTTTCCGGCCCGGCACCGTAATCTTTATTATCGGGAATTATTAGGGCTGAAACCCAAAAAAGCGCAAGCAGATAAAGTTGCGATAGGAATTACCCTCAATCCCGACAGCACAGAATCGCTGATAGCTCAAGGCACGCTATTTGATGCTGGGCAAGACAGCGCCGGCAATCCATTACACTATGCGTCAGATACAGATTTATTGGCGAACCAAGGGGAATTAACCGACTTACGTTGGTATCGGAAAAAAAATAATGGTTGGTTATCGGCAATCGCATTAAATCTTGCAGATAACATGGCATTGCCTGAAAACGGTATTCGACTTTTTAGCCCAACGGCCAATGATGTTCCGGTTCTATCCGGTTACCTGATCACTTCTCCTTTATTTGCCATGTCAGCAGGAGAGCGCACGATTAAAGCCACATTAGCCCGCGAATGGACAGGTAATGCTGAGAACATCACCGCTAAAATGAGTTCGGGCGATCACTGGCTTTCTTTATCTGCAAAAAAAGGACAGAGCAACAATACCCATTATCTTACACTTTGTTTATCAGCTAATAATGACCCCATCAGTTCCCCTGATGGCTTGGATAATATGGCGTTTGATATACCGGTGTTAAAGCTAGGCACCACTCAAGGCCCGACTCTACCCAAGATTACCGACATTGAAGTCAGCATTAACGGTAACCGCAGTGTGCACTATGCCTCTGATGGCGGTATTGAACAGACGGATACCACCAGCTTCCCGTTTGGTCAATCACCGTCGTTAGGCTCCGGTTTTAATCTGATTGCCCCAGAATGGTATGGCTCTGAAAACGCAACATTGACGATTACGCCTCAATGGGTGGGATTACCTCAACAAAACTTTTCAAAATGGTATGGAGGATATGAAACTAAGCCCGACAATAGTGCCTTTAAAGTACAGGGTTACTTAATCACACCTCAAAAGAGAGAAAAGCTTAATGAGGTGCAAGCATTATTCGATGGAAAAGAGGCACCACAAGGGCAAAGCCTGACATTTACCTTACCGGCAATGCATTATCCCCTTGCAGACAGCCCATCGCCCAACGAATGGCCGGCATCCGTGCGCATAGAACTGGCCGGACAAGATTTTATGCACGCCCAATATTGGCAAAATCCCACGGGTAAAAATGTCCCCTATACGCCACAAATCAGTGCATTGCAGATTCAATTCAGCGCTAAAGCTAAGCAATTTTCCATCTATCCACTGACGCCTTTTGGCCAAGGCGAGGCAACAGCAGAAACACCTGCATTAACCCATGAAGCCTTCTATTTAGGCTTTACGGGCGTATCACCGGGACAAACTCTATCTCTCTATTGGCAATTAGCAGGCATTAAATCGCTCGCGTTATCTTGGTTTTATCTCAACAACAGCAATAGCTGGAGCAAATTAGACAAATTAGTTGACGACCAAACCCATAACCTGTTTGACCGGGGTATCTGGCGCACTTTATTGCCACAGGATGCGGCAAATCAGGCGGCCTTGATGCCGACAGGACGCTACTGGCTGAAAGCTGAGATAACGCAACAAACCGATCCGCAAGATTACCCACGCATTAACGGTCTACTGTATAACGCTACCACCGCGACGTTGATCAACGCAGAAGCCGTTGAGCAGACGCACTTTATCAACGGATTAGCCGCCGACAGCATTAAACAGCCGGTAAACACGGTTGTTGCCGTCAGCAACATCACCCAACCTTGGGCCTCTTGGGATGGTCATCCGCAAGAAACCGAGCAAGCCTTCCTGACGCGGCTCCCACCTCGGTTATCTCACCGTAATCGCGCGCTGAGTTGGGGCAACATTGTCACCTTATTAAAAGAGCAATTTGTCAGCCTGTTTGATGTCAAATACCCGTCTGCCAGTGAATTAACCAAAATCCCGGCACCGGAAAAACAGCAACTGATTGTGATCCCTGACAGCCGTTATAAAGATAACGACGATGCGCTGCGCCCAAAATTAAATCCCGCTCGGCTGGCAGAGATGGTCGAGTGGATCAAACAACTCAGCAGCCCTTGGGCAACCCTTGAGATCAGCAATCCCACTTACATTGACGTTAATGTGAACTATCAAGTGACCTTTATCGCAGGTGTTAACCCCGACTACGGATATCATCAGCTACAACAGCAATTAAGCCGAAAATATATGCCGTGGGGCGAAAATGCCGCTATCGGCGTGACAACCGGTAATCACATTGATTACTACCCCTTGTTAGCCACGATCCAGCAATCTTCTCTGGTGGAACGCGTCACTGATTTAAGCCTAACCATTGCTAACCGAACCACCGGTGCCGTACGTAAAAGTATCGAAGCCGCCGATAATGAAGTGTTGATTTTAGTCTGGCCAGAACAGCGTCCCTCAAACCAAGGAGTTAACCCATGAGTCATCAGGATGCCCTGTTTCCCATCGTCAAAGACGATATTACCTTCGATGCCTTACTCGCTCAGGCCAAAACCGTGATTGAGCAGCAATCCGGCCAATGCTGGAGCAATACCAGTGAAAATGATCCCGGCATCACCTTATTGGAAGCCTGTTGTTATGGTGCCTCCGATCTGGCCTACCGCCACACATTACCACTGAGAGACCTTCTAACTCCAAAACCAGAAGACCAAACATCCGGCGACGGTATTTTTCCTCAGGAGTTCGGCCCACAACAAACACTGACCTGTGGCCCGATCACCGCGGAAGATTATCGCCGGGCTTTATTGGATTTACATAGCAGCGACACGATTAATAACACCAGCGAAGGTTATTTTTTCTTTAATGATGTCCAATTAATTCGTGAACCTGAAAACGAACGCTATGAATATTGGTATAACAAACAGAAACGTGAATATAGCTTTAAAAACTCCGGCTCAGATAGCCAATTAGCACTAAGAGGAAATTACTGGCTCTATTTACTGCCTAGTCGGGAAACTGAAACTAATAAAACACTGGCTGAGGAGAGGCTGAAAACTTTCCTAAAAGATAACCGTAATCTGGGGGAATCCGTCAGCAAAATTATCTGGCTGCAACCTGCCGATCTCCCCTTGCAGATTGATATTGAACTTGAAGATAACGTCATCGATCTTCCTGATATCTTCGCTCAGGTTTACATGACGGCGGAACAGATGGTACTGCCCAAGCCCGAACGTTATACCACTCAGGCCATGAAAGATCAGGGTTACCATCATGAAGAGATATTTGCCGGCCCTTATTTACATCACGGTTGGATACCGACCTTACCTCAAACCAAAGATTACACCGGCGATACGGTATTAAATCTCAGCCATCTGGTTAATCGATTATTAGCGATTAAAGGTATTCAGAGTGTAACCCGGCTAGCATTAGCTCATCACGACACAACTATTACGCCATTGTCGAACGATAATTGGTCTTGGGAAATCGCTCAAAAATATTACCCCAGATTATGGGGGAGTGATCCACTGGCATTAATTACCTCAGCAAACAGCCCGCTTACCATTACCGCCAAAGGGGGCGTTAAAATTGGTGTTTCTAAACAAGATATCGAAGAAAAGCTTATTGCAGAACCACTGATTGATATACAGCCGGAATTACTGCATTGGGGTAAATATCGTAAAGTTCTGGATTACTATCCGGTAAGCAATAAATTACCCACTTGCTATGGATTGCAGACCTATGCCAGCAACCAACAGCAAATACAGTTACACCAATTTATGCTCCCTTTTGAACAAATGTTGGCTAACGGCTGTGCCGAACTCGCCCTTTTACCAAAACTATTAGCCTTTAAACAACGGGGAGAAACAGTACACGGTGTGCAATGGCCTTTTAAAACGGGTACAGTCAATCATCGTGTTCATCAACAGATCATTCCTGATTTAACCGCAAAACTAAACTACGATTCACAAATCTATATTGATAACCATATTCAGAAACCAAACTATATAAAAGAGGCGACAATTCTGAATTATCTGTTGGGCTATTTTGGCGCTCAACTTGCCGCCAGACCACTTACATCGAACTCACTACTGGGTTTCAAAGACTTTCTGTCTACTCAGCGCGGCTATCTGGCTCAACAACCGGAACTGACCTATCAACGTAATAATATTCGGATTGATAAAGTGTCGGCACTGCAAAAACGGATTGCCGCCCGATTGGGTTTAGGCGGGGAATGTTTCAGTAAAACACCTAATCTGGATGACCTGCCTTTTTATTTAATTGAACATCGTCAACTTTTGCCGATAAAACCCGACACGAAATTCGACGATAAACAAAAACCTGACGATCTAAAGGTAATTGAAGAGAATTCAGGCTCTAAAAATCATCAACTCATCATCACACAACAAGGTATTGCAGGTCGGTTATTACAAGGTCAGGTGATTAATCTGATTATTATTGAAGATGATAGAGAGTTTATATTACGGAGCCAAATGATCACCGAAGTGACAGGAGATACCTTTTCCCTTAGTACCCGTAACAGCAGCGATTTGGAACGCAATCTGGACAGAATAAGACAGAAATTTAATGATGGTAATCTGCGCTGGCAAAATAGCCCAGTGTGGCTGGAAGATATGGATTATCAATTGGTTTATGCCGATGAGACATATAAAAATGCTACCGACGATCAACGTTGGATTACTTCCAGTGCTCAAAGCCCCTTCCCTGCTATGATTGAAGAAAATGACGAAATCACCCTGAAATATGTGATTACTCCCTCTGGGCCAGATCTAAAAATATCACCTCGTACAGTTATCCCTGAACCGAGAACCGAATATGAACTCAAAGCACGAGTCGTTAAATTTGATCGTATTCAAGGCAAGATATTAATTAAATGCAACCAAGACTCACCGAATAAAGACTTTCCAAAAGAGGCCGAAGCATGGCGCTATCGTTGGTATTTCTCCAGCGAAAAATACGCTTTGGCTGACCGCTTTTCATTTGTGGTTAGCGTAGTAGTGAATCGTCAGTTAATTGAGAATGACAAAGTTGATCCTTATAAGTTGGAATCTTGGGTGAAAACAGAAATATTAGCTGAATTCCCCGCACATATTTCAATGATTATTCACTGGTTATCACCAGAACATTTTAAAGATTTTGCCAACACCTATAAACGTTGGCAAAACAATGACGCCCCTTTAGGAGACGAAGCATACCATATTTTAGAGACCTTAACCTTGGGACGCCTGCCTTCTGATGCAACCGGTATTGGTAATATGCGAATTGCTACTAAACAGCAACGTACCGAGGTCATTGGTGAATCTGGCAATCAATGGAATGCAACAGTCATAACAAGTAATCAATTATTATATGTGCCTAAGCCGTAAGAATAGCTAAACTCAATGCAATTATTAATAAAGACAGTAGCAAAATATAAACTAATTTATCCAATATAAAAACAAATTAATATAGCATCATAAAAGACTTATTTTAATATTAAATATTTTTTATGCTTAATTATACATAAATATCTATAAGATATTTAAATCATAATAATTTAACACCATATAATATAGGATGATAAAAATGGAAAAAAAATCTAATCTATCTAATGCAAAATCCAATATGGAAAACATTAAATCAAATGGCCCATCAGCAGATGATTTAAAAAGGCGCTTTAAAGAAGGCAGTATTCCATTACAAACCGATTATGCCGATCTGATTAATATTGCTGATATGGGTCGTCGGGCTGTTGGTAAAGCGCCCGGTCAAACGGATAACCCAAATTCAGCCCTGAAACTGGATAATGACGGTGAATTAGCGGTAAAACTTAACGACAAAGGCGGTTTAAAGACAGATAACGATGGATTAAGTGTAAAAATCAAGAATAAAAGCCTGTTGGCTGATAATAGCGGATTAGCAGTCAATGCCGGCAGAGGATTGAGAATTAGCAACGACAAGCTTGAATTCGATAATCATCATGGTATTGAAATAGTTAATGAAGGGGTAAAAGTTAAAGCTGGTGAGGGAATTAAGGTAGACGATAAGGGTGTCAGTTTGAAAATGGGAAAACCTATCAACGTAGCCTATTCTCCATTAATATTAGAACCTAAAAATGATGTTTTATCTGTAAAGATGGGTGATGGTTTGGTTGACAGAGACAATGGAATATCAATTTGCCATGGTAATGGCATTGATGTAGGTTACGATTATGTGGCTGTCAAAGCAGGTAATGGTATTACCGTTGATTCCAATGGTGTCAGTATTGATCCCACTAAAGTACTTCCCAGAGGAATGATTGTGATGTTTTCTGGTGATAGCGCTCCTACTGGATGGGCTTTCTGTAATGGTAATAATGGAACCCCAGACTTAAGAAATCGTTTTGTCATGTGTGGAAATGATTTTTCTGATAAAGGAAAAAGCTATTATTGTGCCGGAGGTAGAGGTGATAAAAAAGAATATCCCCAAAATACAAAATCAACTCAAGTTTCTGTCACTGTTAATGTGCAAAATACAACATTAACAGAGTCACAAATACCTAGTCATAAACATATTGGAGGTATGGCTTATCGGTATGGTGATGGAATAAGATATAATTATTCACAATGGTGGAGCCAAACAAAAGAAATAAATAATCACATTAATTCTGGAATAATGACTGAAGATAGTAATCCTTATTACGCATACACATCAGACACAGGGGGAGGACAAGGACATAATCACCAAGCAACAGCATCATCCCCTTCACATTATCATAGCGTTGATGTAGTTCCGCCTTATTATCTATTAGCCTTTATTATGAAACTTTAATTTCATTCCACGAACACAGATTTAAATTACCTATTATTTACTCATTACCAAGGATATATTAATATGACTTCGGAGCCAAATCTGTTAAACCGGATTACCATTACTATTTCAGCTAATAATCAACAGCTAGCTAAAAAAGTATTGCATGGCTCCGTGCTTAATCAGGCCAATATAAATCAATTACTTAATTCATACTTTGATGAATATAACATTTATCAGGATATCTCTTTAGAGAAATTAACTCTGGACCTTGGTGAAATAAGTTTCCATGACTTTAATTCATTATTCCCTGCTCGCCTCAAGGTTGAGCTGAATAAAGCACTTAACCAATATCAGATAAACAACCATCAGGAAGAAACTCTACTGAATAAACCAACATTTAATAAATTTACCGATAACTCTTCCGCATTCTGCGATAATAATTTAATTGATGCGGAGAACTTCATTCACTCTTTATATCAACAAGATTCCCAACCAAATACACTAGAGACAATAACACATAATAAAGACATTCATATTAATAAACTTACTCATCAATTAACACAGATAGAGAACAAATGGATATTGCTATTAGCAAAAAGCTGTCTATCTGAACACGGTATACAACGACTTTTGGCTATCAAACAACCCGCTTTATTCATTGCCATTAATCGCAGATTATCCGAAAAAGTAAACAAACCACAACATCAGGAGGAGCTTGTCTCCTCCACACAACTGATACTCAACGCACTGGAATATCTACAGCGGCATAATATTCAGGAAATACCTAAACCCAATACGAAAATCATTTCACGGATTACCACTGAACTCAATAGCGGTGTATTTAATGCCACATCTGTTATTAAATTATTTCGCCAAGTTATTAACCAAAATACTCCATTAAATAATTGGCTAAAACAACTCTGGCAAACCGTTTCTATTTCACGGCTTTGCCAAAAACATCTGCCGGTTAAGGAGTACCAATATCTATTGGCATGCTTTATGCCAAACCATATAGATAAAAATACATCCGGTAAAAAATCAGCTACGAATAACATTAATTTTTCCGATGTTCAGCAACATCAACCTCTGGTAAATCAGAAGGTCATGACCGAAGATCAGAAAATACTATCAACATCAAACTCTCCATGCCAAGTCAATAATGCCGGCATATTAATGCTCTGGCCGATGCTACCCGCATTGTTTAATCAACTTGGCCTACTTGAGGGGAAAAAGTTTATCCATCGTCAAGCCCAATACCATGCTGTTAATTTCCTTGACTATCTAATTTGGGGAACCGACGAAACACCGGCAGAACGTAAAAGACTCAATAACATTCTGTGCGGACTTATGATCAATGAAAATACCGAATCAATCTCTGTTGAACCAGAAAAACAATTAATCACCACGCAATGGCTGGATAGCGTTATTGCTCAGCTTCCCGGCTGGAAAAAATTAAGCTGCAATGACGTCCGCCAATTGTTCTTACAACGACCGGGTGAATTATTGGTAAACGAGCAAGAAATCAAAATCACCATCCAGCAACAGCCATTTGATGCATTGTTGGCTGACTGGCCGTGGCCATTAAATATCGCCAAACTTCCCTGGTTGGATCGCTCTTTATTAATCGACTGGAAAAATATTTAACAGGTTTATATGAACGCTTTACTTAAAAACAACCATGATATGGCGACAGAATTTCACTGGATTTATCCCCATCTGGAACGTATTGATCTACGATTACAACATTACTATTACCAACATGGAGAAAAATACGATTATTTACCGGAGAGTTTTCTACTTACCGAAGATGAATTAAACCCGCGGATGGCAAAACCACAAGGCATTCCTCATTGGGTCACCAAACAAGATGATATTATTAATTCCCCTGAAATCGACGAAAACCCCAATGCATTATCACAATTAATTGAACGTTTTGAACTGACTGAATTTGAACGAGATGTTTTATTATTAGGTTTATTACCCCATTTCGATAGCCGTTATCATGCGTTATTTGCGGCTCTGCACGGTAACAGTAGAAAACAGTGGCCTAGCTTTGACTTAGCCATTGAATTATTTAGCCAACGCCAAGGTGATCGGCCATTACGACAAAATAGCTTTCTACCGCAAACACCATTAATCAGTCATCAACTATTACGGCTTAATAACCACGAAGAATCTATTTGGTTACAAACTCAATTTCTAACTCACAGCGCTGTCTGGCATTTCTTATCAGGCCAACGGGTTATTTTACCGCCGCTGACAACTTGTGCTTATTGGCACTCTTCTGCCTCACATCGTTGGTATCCACAATCCCTTTACCCTTCACTTGAAAAGATATTATTAAATAAAACTGACGAAATACGCCCGCTGGTAATACTCAGAGGAAAACAAGATAGCGCCAGAGAATTAGCGGTAAGCAATATGATGGCGTTTCATGATATCAGTACATTAACTCTAGACTTAGCTCAACTGCCGGAAGAAAATAACCCTAACTTGCTAATAGATGCAGTCCGGGAAGCACGATTACATGATGCCTGTTTATTAATTCGCAATTTTTCTTTGCTCAAAGATGAAAAGAAAATATTACACAGTGAATTTTCCACGTTATTGAACCAAGCAAAATTACGCGTGGTTTGTCTGGCAGAACCACAAGATTCATTAGTGTGGATTAAACACTTGCCAATAGTGCAAATTAATATGCCAGCCCTGACTCTGGCAGATAAAAAAGCCATGCTGGAAGCCAATTTATCGGATAATATCGCCCAGAAAATAAATATCACTCAATTATGCCAACGTTTTTCATTTACCGCAGAAACATTACCGCAAATTCTTCAAGAAGCAAATCAATACCAAATACTCCGACAACCGGAAGGTCAATTGGAAGAAACCGATCTGCGTAAAGCATTAAGTTTCCGTGCTCAACAGAATTTCGGTAAATTAGCGCAACGAATAACCCCCAAACGCAGCCTTAATGATTTAGTTATTTCAGACGTATTAACGCAACAATTAAAAGAAATTATTGCCGCCATTCATTACCGTGACCAAATTCTGGCTACCGGCTTTCAGGAAAAAATCGGTTATGGTACCGGCATTAGTGCGCTATTTTATGGCGAATCCGGTACCGGCAAAACCATGGCCGCCGAAGTGATTGCCGGGCATCTTGGCGTTGATCTGATTAAAGTGGATCTCTCTACCGTGGTGAATAAATATATTGGCGAAACGGAAAAAAATATCTCCCGTATTTTCGATCTGGCCGAAGCCGATTCCGGTGTACTGTTTTTCGATGAAGCGGATGCCTTATTTGGCAAGCGTAGTGAAACCAAAGATGCTCAAGACCGACATGCCAATATTGAAGTTTCTTACTTATTACAACGATTGGAAAATTATCCGGGATTAGTGATTTTAGCCACCAATAATCGTAGCCATTTAGACAGCGCCTTTAATCGCCGTTTTACCTTTATTACCCGTTTTGCTTATCCCGACGAAATGCTACGTAAAAAAATGTGGCAAGTCATTTGGCCGGAACAGATTAAATTATCCGATACCATTGATTTTACCCATCTGGCTAAACGCGCTGATTTAACCGGGGCTAATATCAGAAATATTGCGCTATTAGCCTCAATGTTAGCGAAAAATGACCACTGTGACCAAATCGAAAATAAACATATCAATCGAGCCATTACACTCGAATTAAATAAAACTGGCCGATTGGTTTTCTAAACATTTAACAAAATTGGAATAAACATGACAATCCTAATTGCTTCTGACAATGCGATTATTGAAGTAAATAATGCATTAAATACTATTTTATCCCAGTATCTGAATATCAATGGCAATAAGATTGATATCCGTTTTGATCTACCAGAAATTAACTCCATTCAATCGGAACCGACAGTCAGTGTATTTCTTTATGACATCAATGAAGATTTACAATTACGTTCTGCCGAACCAAGACGTTATAACCCGATGACCAGCACATTATTACCGGGATGGGTCAATATCAATTGTAACTATTTAATTACTTATTGGGACGCTAATAAACCATCAAGCGACAGTTCAAGCCCGGATAGCCAACCCAATAATCAAGCTGCACAAGTGATGACTCGTGTTCTAAATGCATTAATTAACAACCGTCAATTAACCGACATTCCCGGTGCTTATACCCGAATTATTCCCCAACAGGAGAATTTAAACAGCTTGGGTAATTTCTGGCAAGCTCTCGGTAATCGCCCTCGCCTCTCTCTAATGTATTCCATTACCGTACCGATGAAACTGCAAAATATTAAAGACAATATTACACCCATTAACCAAATTTCCGCTTCTGTGGAGCAGAAACCCAACCTAAATAACTCACAAATCAATCAAGCTCTGGTAGATAAATTATGTGCCGATTTAGGTGGTACAAAAGATGCTCGTCTTGCTTTGGCTAAAGTCAATCTGGTAACAGAACCCGACACAGAAAATAACCAAAATCAAGAAAATAACAGCATTATTGTTGAAGTTTCCGGCATGACCAACGCAGCTTATTTAACACAAATAAAAGATACACTTAAAAAATGGAAAAACAGTCAAGAGATTATCATTAAAATAAATGGTTTTGATATTATTGTTTCTAAAGAAAATTCTGACAGGTTAATTGGGGTTCAAAATCAAACCTATATTAATACAACGAACAATCACTCACCTAACAAATAATTATTTATTTGATTTTTCCACGTTAATAATCCATATATTATTTTCGATTCAAAATTCATAGATATACAAGATATACAGGTGGTAATATCATGCCAATAAATAGCCTTATAAAAAAGTTTGAACTTAATACCCAAAAAGATCAATCTATTGTTTTTCCTGCAAGATCAAACAGTCATAAACAAACTGAGCATCTTGAATTAAAGACACCTAAAAATAGAGGAGATAGAGAAGACTTAAATGCACAAACCACCCCAAATCAACAGTACACCAGAAAGCCAGACACTGAACTAAAGAATGATGATAATAAAAAGAAATTACAGGAACATACACCAGATTTGGAGGTAAAAAAAGAAAGTTCAGTAACACCGAATACCCGTAATAATCTAAATGAAAAAGTCAAAGCTGAAGATATTTTCAACCGATTTAAAAGTAAATTTGATTCTTATGATAGAGAATTACCTTTCGACATAATGAATAAAATAACCAATAATGAAATAAAATTTTCTTCTGAAAAATCGAAAGATGATTATTTAGCTAAAGTAAAAGACAAGAAATTCACACTGAGACATTATACTGCCGGCACTGGGCAAGAAAAACCTACATTTGATGAGATTAGCTCAAACTTTAATTTGGTAAATAAGGGAATAAAAACATTAAATCGTACTCAAGGAAGTAACACCAATGAAGATGATTGGAACCGTTTAGGAAATACGGCGTTTACTTTCTACTTGCTAGCAATAGATGGAGAAGTATCCAATAGAAAATTCTTATCTAATACAACTCATTTTGCAGAAATTAATATAGAAGATTCAGAAGAACTTAAAGAACTTGGCTTAGATCAAGCTGAATTCTTTGCTTCTCCTGATTTACTTCACGAAAAAAATCTTTCACAAGCCCCTGCGGTAAAAGGAAAACTGTCTGATTTGAAATCATTATTATTAAAACGATCTGGCATAAGTTCAGTTCAATTAGGGCGTTTAGATGCGAAAGCAATTTTAAAAAGCATAGACAATGAATTTGGGAATAGTCTCGAAATCAAAATCCCAGGGAATGTTAAAGTGAACAAATGGAATAAAATTTAAAAGTAAATATATAATCACTAATATTGATATTACATTAATATTTTCATTATCAGAGGTAATAATATGCCGACAAATAAATACAGTAAAAATAAAAGCCCAGAGAAAATCAAACAAATTGCAGGTCTTAATCCGAGTGATCTGGAAAAAAACTATTCCAGTAGATTTATTACAAAAAATTAACAGGTAATAATATGCCAAACAGCAAATATAGTGAAAAAGTTAACCACTCAGCAAATGGAGCGGAAAAATGCTCGATACATTCTAACCAATATAATATAAATAACTGTACATTGGGGTTAGGATTGGATTTAAACAAAAAATTAAGAACAGGGAATGAACGAAATATAGAAGGTGCACAACCTTTTATTCCATCCCCTTCGAAACAAGAACAATATAGTACCAGCCCCATAGCAATGGCTGATATATTAAATGAAAACGCACTGACTTCACAACCAATTATTACCGATTTAATTAATCCGCAAAAGATAAAAATGTCAGACGGCGTAAAAAATATTTTAAATAACAAAGAAGGAGGCGGAGATCTAGTGTTCAAGGCACTACAGATTAAACCATCGGATGAAACTCTGCCATTCAATGCATTAAAAATTGTCGATACCTATCAAGAAGAAATGCCGAATAAAGACATGTCTATTTCAGCTTATTGGGCCCCACAAGGAGGATATGTTGATATCCCGGCCCAACCCGATATCAGCCGCCATCCACAGTATGTATTTACCCCAAATTTCAGTGGATGTTCATTTGTAGTTGATAAAATGAATGAAGACACTCTCCGGGTTCGGCACGTACAAGGTGGTCAAGAAGATGTTGAATATAATAACCAAAATATTGATCACGGAATGGGTATGATTACGGCAATGGAATTCCGCGATTATGGATATCACGAGGCTGATGACAAAGTTATAAAAAATACCTATGGTTTTGCATTCTTAAAATTTAACCAAGAGAAAAAACAGTGGCAACTTCACTATCAGAAAATAGCCGCAGCCCCTAATATTATAAATATAAAAACTAAATCTAGTTGGTTGCCATTCAGTAAGCCTTCAATTGAAGCCGATACCTTTACCTTCAAAAATATGAAAGTCCCTGGATATAGTAGGAAGAATATCAATAACAATTAATATATACCCAATAGATTTCAAGTTGCAGTGCGGCGGCAAGAGAACGCATCCCCAGGAGCATAGATAACTATGTGACTGGGGTAAGTGAACGCAGCCAACAAATCAGCAGCTTGAAAGATGAAGGGTATAGATAACTATGTGACCGGGGTGAGTGAGTGCAGCCAACAAAGAGGCAACTTGAAAGATGACGGGTATAGACGTTAAATAGTATTTCATAACTTATATGTAAAACCCGGGGGCTATATTTAATAATATAGCCCTCGTTATTTCCAATGATAATTAATTTTTCAAATCCATGCATTTTGTTATTTTTCTGATTAATCAGATAATTATTGCACCAAAACGTTGATAGTAAAAACAAGACAAATCTGAAAATAGATCTTAGTTAAATACCTATTATTCAACTTTATGATTAAATACACATACAAAATAAAAACGGATAACATTATGCGGTAAGCTAAAACTATTGCACTAAAGAAACATCTATGAGAGTTTGTCTCTCAATCTAAAATAGATGAACTATTTAAATATTTATACTCGTGGCATCACAATTATCTTAATAATCATTCTCAGACAAATCTTAAGCATAAAAAATTTAATTATTATAGAGGACTTATCAATGTTCAAACACTCTACTGCGGACAAAGAACTTAATAAAGGACATATTTCTCCGCTCAAGAAAAAGGGATTATTAGTGGGTAGCGATCATGCACCAATCGACATACCAGTGATAGCGCATCGTTATGATAGCAATAATCAGCTTGCACAAGCGAGATCGTTGAGAAATAGTGACTCTGGTCAGGAGATCCCTTTTCATGATGTTATTACGGGATTTCGTGGTGATCAAGTAACCTCTTTAGAATCTGGCTCGGGAGCTATAGGAAAGCATTGGGGGAAAAATAGATTAGGCCACAATATTACCGGTATTAATGTGGTTAATGGCGCATCGGGAACTGTGGGAATAAAAATTAACTTACGAGATATTCGGCCCGGGTATCCGGTCATTGTCACTTCAGGGGCGTTAAGCGGTTGTACTATGGTGTATGCCGTGAAGGATAATTATTTCTTCGCCTATCATACGGGCCAAAAACCGGGCGATGATGAATGGAAAACCGGTCAGGACGGCGTTGTCACTACCGGTCAGAGTCATAAAGCCCTTTTCTCGGATGGCAAACCAATTGCGGTTAATAAAGAAAATAATGATTTAGTGAATATTTTTGCAGAGTATGATCAGAGTGTTATTACCTATATGGGAAAACAGGCCGTTGTGATTGATAATACCGCAGAAAATGTCAGCGTTTTTAACTATGATGAAATCAAACTTGGAAAACCGGCTATTAGAGCCGGCTATAGCTATGCCCTGTTAGCTAATGATAACGGCAAGGTGAGCGTCAAAGTATTATCGGAGGACGCTATCGTTTCACCTGGCAAGAAAGTCAATAGTATTGAGGTTATCAATTCACTCAAAAAACGGTTGTTATATACCTTATAGATTTCAAGATGCATCGCGACGGCAAGGGAGCGAATCCCCGGGAGCATATACCCAATAGATTTCAAGTTGCAGTGCGGCGGCAAGAGAACGCATCCCCAGGAGCATAGATAACTATGTGACTGGGGTAAGTGAACGCAGCCAACAAATCAGCAGCTTGAAAGATGAAGGGTATAGATAACGATGTGACCGGGGTGAGCGAATGCAGCTAACAAAGAGGCAACTTGAAAGATAACGGATATATCAATAGATTTCTGATTCTATTTCACTATTGCAATACTCAAAATACAACACGGTCATTCCCATAGATTAAATACGTCATTAAATAATCAAAATAATCCATCCCTACCAAATAAACATTTTAATTTATTTTTATGATAATCATTAGTGTGATTACCCTTTCACTTTGCTATTAATTTATCGGTAAAATCATAAATAGAGAAATCAAACCATCCTATTTACCCCAATCAATTACCTTGACTTTATCATCCGCAAAACAAAAAAACCTAAAAAAATAAAATACAAATAGTTACCAAAAAAATATTTTATAGATGTGAAATATCATTTAACATTAAAATTACATTTCGTCATTTATTCTTCCGCGATAGAAAGCAGTAAAAGATTGTTGATAAATAAAATCATTACAATCTGCTATATCAATTAAAAACCACCATTATTATTAATTGATAATCCGTATAAAAATTCATTATCTATAATCAATTCGTTTTACGGAAAACAATTTAGATAATCGTAAAATAAACTATTTAATATAAACAATAACCTCTATAAATCAGGTTGTTGCGGTAGCTATACCCAATTGTTAAGTAATAAGAGAAGCAAAATAACAGACATTTTTATTATATTTCACATGTATACCCTATGGATTTCAAGAGCGAGTGCAGCCAACAAAGAGGCAACTTGAAAGATGACGGGTATAAACAATAAAGGAAAAAACCATGACTATAACTCCAGAACAAATTGCTGTTGATTATCCTATCCCTGCTTATCGATTTGTTGTCTCGGTTGGTGACGAGAAAATCCCTTTTAACAATGTTTCCGGGCTTGATGTTCACTATGATGTTATCGAATATAAAGATGGCACCGGTAATTACTATAAAATGCCGGGTCAACGTCAATCGATCAATATTACCCTGCGTAAAGGAGTCTTCCCTGGCGACACTAAACTGTTTGACTGGATTAATTCTATTCAACTTAATCAGGTTGAGAAAAAGGATATTGCCATTAGCCTGACCAACGAAACCGGCTCTCAAATTCTAATGACCTGGAATGTGGCAAACGCCTTTCCAACATCATTCACCTCCCCCTCTTTTGATGCCGCCAGCAATGATATCGCTATTCAAGAAATAGCACTGGTCGCGGATCGAGTCACCATTCAAGCACCTTAATAGGTCCACAATAACGAGCTATCTCGATGTTTATATTGAAGAAGATAATTATCTGACGGTATTAATTACCAATATGCCAACCCATGATGATCAACATTGTCATGGTTCATCCATCCAACTGAATTCATCATCCCACAGTTTACATAGAATATCGCATCATAACTCGGAGACAATAATGCCAATAACCCCAACTTATCCCGGCGTTTATATTGAAGAGGACGCCTCACCGTCCCTCTCCATTCGCTCGGGTGCAACGGCAGTGCCTGTTTTTGCCGTCGCAAATAACAATTCATTAATACCAGACAATTCCTATATTCGTATTAGTAACTGGTTAGAATATTTAACACTAAAAGGTAAGCAATTTGATCCCACTAATACACTTGATATCGCACTACGCGCCTATTTTATTAATGGCGGTGGATATGCGTATCTCGTCAAAACCACAAATCTAGAAAGTCAGGTCCCAAAGCTTGACGATGTGACACTACTGATCGCCGCCGGAGAAGATATTACGACCGCTGTAGGAACACTTTGCCAATTAGGCAAAGGATTATTCGCTATTTTTGACGGCCCAACAACCCAAATAGCCTCAACACAAGCACCAGATGATGTACTTAAACCTTATCCAGCAACTCAATATGGCGCAGTTTACTATCCCTGGCTGACTGCTGAATGGGGAGAAAATAAAGCCTCCATTGATATTCCACCAAGTGCCGTCATGGCCGGTATTTATGCCAATGTCGATAACAGCCGAGGCGTCTGGCAGGCCCCCGCGAATGTCCCTGTTCAGGGCGGATTACAACCTAAATATCCGATGACCGACGACCTGCAAGGGAGATATAACCAGGGTAAGGCACTGAATATGATCCGTACCTTTCCTAAGAGCGGGACGCTGGTCTGGGGAGCCAGAACCCTTGAGGACAGCGATAACTGGCGTTATATCCCGGTTCGCCGCCTGTTTAACAGTGCAGAACGAGACATTAAAAACGCCATGAGTTTCGCGGTATTTGAGCCTAATAGCCAACCCACTTGGGAAGCGGTGCGCCGGGCGATTGATAACTATCTCCATGCCCTCTGGCAACAAGGCGGATTGATGGGTAACAAAGCTGAACAGGCTTATTTTGTGCAAATCGGTAAAGACGTCACCATGACTGATGACGATATCAAGCAAGGCAAAATGATCGTCAAAATCGGCATGGCGGCAGTGCGTCCGGCCGAATTTATTATCTTGCAGTTCACCCAGAATACCGCTCAATAATTGGAGGCATCATGCCAACAACACCGACCTATCCCGGCGTTTATATTGAAGAAGATGCATCATTATCGCTCTCTATCAGCCACGGGAACACCGCAATACCTGTTTTTATTGGCCGCTTCCAGCCTAAAAAAGCCAGCGCAACTCTAAAAGCGATACGTGTGAGTAGCTGGCTGGATTTTACCAATCTGTTTAATGTCGGTTGTATTACGTCAATCGCCATCACATCGACTAAACCAACGCCAACGCCACCGCCTCCCCCTTCTCCTTCCGGGAAAGTTGCAGGCGATACAGCCACTGCCGATATTGCTCTTGACGCCGACGATACAAACACAGATTACACTTACGCTATAAATACAGTTACCTCTACAACCAGCAGTGATGCGCTAAAACTTTATTTCCAAAATGGCGGCGGACCTTGTTATATCCTGTCCATTGCCGATTCGGGAAATAGTGAAACTACAGCATTACTCCCTGAATTAATTGAACAAGCTTTGGAGATCACCCTAATCGTCTGCCCTGAACAGGATTCTTCTTACCAGCTCGCGATATACAACAGCCTGCCCCCCGCATTATTGAATGCCGGCTATTTCCTGATCGCTGACAGCCAGGGTAAAACAACTAAACCTACAGTTAATGTGCCATCACAAACTGCGACTTATTATCCTGCGGTTAAAGTCTCACAACTTATGCAAACGGAAGATAGCCTGATCGCAGTTTCAGGTTATGAAGATGCAGCATCAAACGAAGTCAAAAATCTGGCACAACTCAAACAGAAAAACTCAACTGTCTACCAACAAGCTGTCCAAGCAATACAGGGCAAAATGAAATCCAGCAGCAACACTATTCCCGCCAGTGCGGTCATGGCGGGGGTCTACTGCGCCACGGATGCCAGCCGTGGTGTCTGGAAAGCCCCGGCGAATGTCGTGCTAAGCGGAATTAGTGATGTCACTGAACGACTTAATGACGATGAACAAGGCACCATGAACCTGTTAGGTATTAATGCTATTCGCTATTTCAACGGGCGTGGCTTTGTCGTGTGGGGCGCTCGGACGCTGCAAGATGATGACAACTGGCGCTATATTCCGGTTCGACGTCTCTTTAACAGCGCAGAGCGGGATATTAAGCAAGCTATGCGCACCGCCGTCTTTGAACCCAATAGCCAGCCTACTTGGGAACGGGTGAAGTCAGCCATTGACAACTATCTCTATTCCTTATGGCAGCAAGGGGCATTAGCGGGAAATAAACCGCAGGAAGCCTATTTTGTCCAGATTGGTAAAGGCATCACCATGTCCGACGACGACATTAAACAAGGGAAAATGATTGTCAAAGTGGGCATGGCCGCAGTACGTCCGGCTGAATTTATTATCCTTCAGTTTTCACAAAATGTAGCACAGTAACCGTGCTGAGACGCGGTTGAACGCCGCGTCTATTCAGTCTTACAAGGAGACGATAATGGAGATAAAACAGCCGGGTGTCACCGTCACCGAAAGCCTGATATCCCCAGAACCGGATGATGTATTCATCGGTATACCGGTTTTTATCGGTTATACCCCCTCGCCGGTCGATAAAATCGCTATCAAGCTCAACAGTCTGGCCGACTTTGCCCGGTCATTTCCTGAATCAGGATTAATGTACTATTCCGTGCGCCACTTTTTTGAAAATGGCGGCCAGCAAGCCTATGTGCTGTCACTGGGTACGGAGCAACAATTAAGCGATTTTTCGTCATTGATCACCGCACTGCAACAAACGTGGATTACCCAAGCGATTTCCGCGGAGAACGACATTACGCTGATTATCACCCCGGATGCTATCCGATTTAATCAAACAGAGGTTTCCTATATCCAACGTGATCTCTGGTTACAATTTTGGCAATCAGTGCTCAATCTTTGCAAAAGTCGGCGTGGCATTATGGGGTTATTGGATGCCCCGGACAATCCCACATTAGCCGCAGAGTGTTTAAAGCAGTTTGCTTCCGCAGATCAACAATGGGGCGCCGTATACTGGCCGCGGCTAAAAAGCGCCTATCAGGACCAAGCGCAAAACCCTATTGTGCTTTCACCTACTGCCGCGGTCGCCGCCGTTATCCAAAATAACGATAACCAACAAGGCGTCTGGACCGCCCCTGCCAACGTTGCGTTAGCCAAAGTGATCAGCCCGGTACACTCTTATATTGAAGCAAATGCCCTGTTTAACCCGAGTGGCACCTCGCTGAATCTGGTTCGCAGTTTTCCTGGCAAAGGCATAAAAATCTGGGGATGCCGAACGTTAGAAAATACCCCCGGTTCTCCCTGGCGCTATATCCAAATCCGCCGTCTGGTTTCCTATATCGAAGCTCATATGACTCAACTCGGCCGGGCCTTCATCTTTGAACCCAATAACGCTATCACCTGGATGAAGCTTAAAGGCCAAGCCTACAACTGGCTGCGTCAGTTATGGTTAAACGGCGGGCTACGGGGTACTCAGGAAGATCAGGCGTTTGAATTGCTACTGGGTGTGGGTGAATCAATGAGTGAAACCGATATCCAGGCCGGAAAAATGATCATGAAAATCAGCCTCGCCGTGTTAATTCCAGCGGAATTTATTGAACTGAGCCTGACATTTGATACCCGTACCGGCACCACCCGCTAAGTTAAACAGAAACAAAAGTTAAACAGAGGCAAAAGTTAAACAGAGGCAACATATGAGCAACCTCTATACCCCGTCAGTGTCACACCGTTTTATCGCCAGTTTTCTTTTTAACAACATTCCCAGTCCATTCGATATCGCCTTTCAGCGGATATCGGGCCTCAGCCGTGAGTTGCAGACCACCCAACACAGCCAGGGCGGGGAAAATGCCAGAAATACCTGGCTGGCCGAGAAGATCCAGCATGGCAGCCTGTTGCTAGAGCGTGGCGTGATGACGGTGACGCCGCTCACGCTAGTGTTCGATCGCGTCCTGCGAGGCGAAAAAGCGGTCTATGCCGATGTCGTGATTATGTTACTGAATGAACATTCATTACCCACGGCAAGTTGGACATTAAGCAACGCGCTACCGGTGCGCTGGTCCACCAGCGACTTTGACGCCAATAGCAATACCGTCTTGGTGAACTCGCTGGAATTACGTTATCAAGATATGCGCTGGTTAGGAGTAAAAGTATGACCGTCGAAATTAAAGAACTGATTATTCAGGCCAAAGTCACTGATTCCACGAGTAATTCTTCCTCACCACCAACCTTAGCCCAAGAGACGCTGGATAATGCCCGCCTGATTGAAATAGTGAAACGGGAAGTGTTAGAAGCGTTGCGTGAAGCAGGAGTCCATTATGAGCCTAATTGAACGGAGTCTATCCAAACTCACCCTGACCGCCTTTAAAGACCGAGAAGGGAAAATTTCCGTAGGCAGTTTACAGGCGATGTATAACCCTGATGGGATTCAGCTCGATTATCAAACCCGCTATCAACAGGATGAAAGCGTTAATAATGCCAGCCAAAGCAGCCGCTATATGCTATCGCAGCCCGCCGGTTTGACATTAGTTCTGTTGTTTGATGCGACTATGCCGGGCAACAACATCCCGGTAGAAACACAATTGGCAACCCTGAAAACCCTGTGTGCGGTGGACGCCAGCACCAGTGTGCCCCACTTCCTTAAAATCAAATGGGGCAAAATGCGTTGGGAAAACAAAGGCTATTTCGCTTGCCGAGCCACTGGTCTCACCATCCATTACACCCTGTTTGACCGGGACGCCACCCCGCTGCGAGCCAGCGCCACTTTATCACTGATCGCGGATGAAAGCTTGGTTATTCAAGCCACTGAACAGCAGTTACAATCACCTCCGGTTATCGCAGTCAACGTGACCGATATGCTCTCTCTGCCGTTGATTGCATTAGGCGTCAGTGCTGCTCTAGTTGGTGGTATTGATTATCTCGCCCTCGCCAGACAAAACGATTTGGACAATCTGGATGATTTCACTCCCGGGCAAACGCTACAGGCACAGGGGGACGCATGAAGATACCGGCAGTAGACATTAAAATAGCGGGAAAAACCCTCAGCCAGTTTTCTGTGATAAGTTTGACCGTCAACCATCAAATCAACGGTATTCCCTCAGCCAAGATCACTCTCGGCATAGCCGGTGACGCCAACGCAATTTTCGCCCCCCAAGCTCAGGCTGAACTGACAAGCTGTCGGCCCAACCAAGAACTGATCGTGCAACTGCAAGAAACCGTGTTATTCAAGGGGATCATTGTTCGACAAGCGCTTAAGTTCAAAGGTCAGGACAGTCTGGTTACCCTAACGGCAAAACATTCACTGCAAAAACTCACTGACGGTTTCCATTCACAGCTATTCAGCCAACAGAATGATGAAGACATTATCAGAAAGCTATTCGATCAGGCAAAGATAACTGTCACGATAAAACAGGTGCCTCAGCTTAAAATTAAACATGAGCAAATGGTGCAGTTTCGCTGTAATGACTGGAAATTCTTAAAAAGCCGACTGGCCGCCGCCAATATCTGGCTGTTGCCCGGTAATGAGGCCGTCACATTAGCGACGCCGGAATCACTTAATCAGTCAACCGTGCATACAATTAAACAACGTGCCGGCGATCAAGACATTGTGCTGTTTGAAGCGGATCTGCAATTTGATAATCGACACAGCCCCAAAACGGTGAGCGTACAAGCCTGGGATATCACACAACAAGAACTGTCTCAGGCCAATCAGGCAGAAAACAGCGGGGTTGGCAGCGGTCAACTCGCGTCAGACAGTTTAGCGACGTTGACCGATCAGGCATGGCAGTGGGTTTTCAGCTCTCCCCAAGATAATGAACAAGCCAAATACCTTGCTCAGGGCATCCTGAATAACCTGCGAAGTGATAACGTTTCCGGCAATTTCGAAGTTGCAGGGGATAGCCGTTATCAGCCGGGCGATCTGCTTGCTCTAAATGGCTTTGGTCAAGGGATGGATGGTCAAGGCATTATCACCGGCGTCAGTCAGACCATCAATCAACGGCAAGGCTGGCGCACCCGGTTAACTCTGGGTTTGTTGCCGGAAACAGAACCGGTGGTCCCGCAGGTTAAAGAGCTGCATGTGGGGATTGTGGAAAAATACCAACAGGACAAGCAGTCACTGGACCGAATTCCGGTCAGGATACCGGCGTTAGATTTAACCAACAGCGTGCTTTTTGCCCGACTGGGTAAACCTTATGCCAGTCATGAAAGCGGGTTCTGTTTCTATCCTGAACCGGGGGATGAGGTGATTATCGGTTTCTTTGAATGCGATCCGCGCTTCCCGGTGATATTAGGCGCTATGCACAACCCAAAAAATAAAACACCAATCGAACCCAGTGAAAAAAATCCAATAAAAACTCTGGTCATTAAACAAGGGGATAATAAACAAGCATTAGTGCTCAATCATCAAGATAAAATCGCCGCCATTAATAGCGGAGAACATTCGTTATCATTGCAACAGGATAAAGATATTACGCTAAAGTCGGCGAAGAATATTATCGCCACAGGTCAGAAAATTAATATACAAGCTAAGGAATCCCTATCAGCCACTGGAGAATCCAGCGTCGATATTAAAGGTAAGGAAATTAACCTAACACAATAATAAGGCAACCAAATGACAAATAAAATATTAGCCGATATTTATGGTCGGGGCTGGACATTTCCGCCGCAATTTTTTGTCAAAGATAATTCTCATCCCAAAATACAAACCGGCGTAACAATGGCAGAAGGTGCAGAAAATGTTCGCCAAAGCATGAAAATTCTTTTTCTCACCGAGCCAGGCGAACGGATTATGCGTGAAGATTATGGGTGCGGTCTAAATGATTATCTATTTGCTAATATCAATGATGAATTGATAGCTGAAATTAAAACCCGGATTGAAGAGAGCGTACTGCGCTATGAACCGCGCGCGGAAATCACGGTGATTCAGGTCGATCAGAGAACAGACTTGCTAAATACCTTACATGTCCAGGTGACTTATGCCCTGAGAGGTAGCGATATCAACCAACAGCTTGAAGGCGTCCTTGAAGTGAATGAAGGCCGGGTACAGGTGAACCTATGAGCAAACAACTGGTGGTGGATGGCGACACTCTACTATTTGAACAGTTTTTCGGCAACCGACAGGTGACAATCTTGGAGCCGGCAACTATCCAGGGCAGCGGGCATGCACAAATCCAGAACAAAAAAATTGCCATTGTGGGCGATGAAAAAGAGGTAAAGCTCCAAGCGCAGTATATTACTCCCGATTACCCAACGCCCGGTACAGGCATAGTCACCATTGCCCAGTTAGATGCCAGCCAACAAGCAAATTTTTGTCACAGCCCGGCCGCGGTGATTATTGTCGGTCAGCAATTTACCGCCCGTTTCACTCCGACACAACCGGCGAATAATCCATCGAGTGGCCCGGATGTCACCACACCTAGTATGGGAAAAGGCTATTTTATTGCCAGTCAATATATCGTCACCGCCGGATAAATAACGCCTTTAACCTTATTTTTAAATAATAACGATCTCCTGAAAAACTATATTCAAACCACAGGTGGTAATAAATATGGGACAAGCCGAGTTATATAATAAGCTCTCTGCTATCGTGCCGGATAATGCATTTAAACTTGATGAAAGAAGTGCACTGGATATTTTAAACTGGCTCAAAGAGTACGCCGCAATTATTCCTTTCGATCAAGAGAAAAAACAGTTCTGGGACAGTTTCTACTTTACCCAGGAAAATAGCCCTAAGCAATTAGCGGATCTTTACCAGAACGTTAATCAAGCGAATGGTCTTTTACCGGCACATCAAGCTTTTGTTTTGGCTTTTTTAAAACTGTTAGAAACACCCAAGGTATTATTTAATACCCTCCCGGCACGACACCGTAATCTTTATTACCGGGAATTATTAGGACTGAACCCCAAAAACGCTCAGGCGGATAGCGTTGCTATCGGCATTACCCTGAATACGAATAACACGGAATTTCTGGTCGCACAAGGCACGCTATTTGATGCCGGGCAAGATAGCGCCGGTAATCCGTTACACTATGCATCAAACACGGATTTACTGGCGAATCAGGGAGCATTAACCGACTTGCGTTGGTATCGAAAAAATAACGATGGTTGGCAATCGGCAATACCACTTAGCCTCTCAGATAACATTAAATTACCGAAAAACGGCATCCAGCTTTTTAGCCCAACAGCCAACGATACCCCGGTGCTATCCGGTTATCTGATTACCTCCTCTTTGTTTGCTATGCCCGCAGGAGAACGTCATATTACATTAACGCTGGAAAATGATTGGCAGGGTAAAGCTAAAAATATCACCGCTAAAATCAGCGCCAAAGATCACTGGTTATCGTTGTCGGTAAATCTTATCGACAAAAAGAATATCAAACTGGTTTTACTATCCACTGATGATCCTATCAGCCCGCCAGATAACCTTGACGGCATGACATTCGACGTACCGGTATTAAAATTAGGCACCATTCAACAACCCACTTTATCCAAAATTATCGGTATTAAAATCAATGTTAACGGCAACCGCAGTGTGCGCTATGCCTCTGATGACGGAACTGAACAAACAGATAAAACCAGTTTTCCCTTCGGCCAATTGCCATCGTTGGGTTCCGGTTTTAATCTGGTCGCCCCTGAATGGTATGGTTCTGAAAACGCGACGCTTACCTTGACGCCACAATGGGTTGGCTTGCCGACAAAGAGTTTTAAAGCGTGGTATAAAGGGTACACCCCTGAACCCGATAACAGCGTATTTAAAGTACAGGGTTATTTAGTCACACCTCAGGAAAAAAAGACCATTGATGGCCTCCAGTCATTATTTGGCGGAACCGATGCACCACAAGGACAAAGCCTGACATTTACCTTACCGGCAATGAACTACCCTGTTGCAGACAGTCCATCCCCCAATGACTGGCCCGCGTCAGTACGCATAGAATTGGCGGGGCAGGATTTTATGCATGCGCAATACCGGCAAGATCCGACCGGTAAAAATTTACCCTACACTCCGCAAATCAGTGCATTACAAGTTACATTTAACGCCACAATGAAAGCTGAACAATATGCCGTGTATCCTCTCACCCCTTTTGGTTGGGGAAATACGAACGCTGAAACGCCTTCATTCGCTAATGACGCACTCTATTTAGGCTTCACCAATGTGTCACCGGGACAAACCTTATCCCTATACTGGCAATTGGTCGGTATTCAAGAACTTGCGCTATTCTGGTCTTATCTGAATCAACAAAACACCTGGCAACCATTAAACCAACTGGTTCACGATCAAACTCACAACCTGTTTGACCGGGGGACATGGAGTACGCTGTTGCCACAGGACGCATCAAATCAGGCAGCCTTGATGCCGATAGGGCGATATTGGCTGAAAGCGGAGATAATTCAGCAGACCGCCCCTGAGAATTACCCAAAAATGCAAGGCATACTGTATAACGCCACCACGGCCACACTAATCAACGCAGAAACTGTTGAAAATGATCACTTTATCAATGGATTGGCCGCCGACAGCATTAAACAGACCGTCAGCGCGTCCGACGCCATCCGTCATGTGACGCAACCCTGGGCATCCTGGAACGGTCGTCCGAAAGAAACAGAACCCGCGTTTCTCGCGCGAATTCCACCTCGGTTGTCCCATCGTAACCGTGCTTTAAGTTGGGATAACATTGTCACGCTACTGAAAGAGCATTTCATCAGCATATTTGATGTCAAATATCCCGACGCCAATAAATTAACTAGAATCCCGGCACCGAAAGAACAACAACTGATTGTGATCCCTAACAGCCGTTACAAAGATAACGATGATGCGCTGCGCCCAATGCTCAACGCTGCCCGGCTGACAGAAATGGCCAAATGGTTAAGCCAGTTAAGCAGTCCCTGGGCCACGCTTAAAATTGACAATCCCAGCTACACTAACGTGCTGATCAGTTATGAACTGGTGTTTGCTGCGGGGATTAATCCCGATTTTGGTCATCATCAGTTACAGCAAGAACTCAGCCGGAAATATATGCCGTGGGCAGAAGACGCTGCAATTAGTGTAACCACCGGTAATCGCATTGATTACTACCCGTTATTAGCCACGATTCAACAGTCGTCTCTAGTTGAACGAGTCACCAGCTTAACGTTGAAAAAATCCACCCAAACCACAGAAGCAGTGGGTGACAGTGTAGAAGCTGGTGATAATGAAGTGCTGATTTTAGTTTGGTCAAAAAAGAATCCATCAAATAGAGGAGCTGACCATGAATAATCAAGACGCCCTGTTTTCCATCGTTAAAGACAATATTGCCTTTGATACTTTACTCACTCAAGCTAAGACGGTGATTGAGCAACAATCCGGCCAACTTTGGAGCAATACAGGTGAAAGCGATCCCGGTATAACTTTATTAGAAGCCTGTTGTTATGGCGCGTCTGATTTGGCCTATCGCCTCTCGCTGCCTCTCATCGATCTCCTTACCCCTGAACAGCAAGAACAGACACCGGGCGACGGCATTTTTCCACAAGAATTTGGCCCACAACAAATGCTGACCTGCGGCCCAATTACCGCGGAAGATTATCGCCGGGCCTTATTGGATTTGCATAGCAGCGATAATATTAACAACAAAAGTGAAGGTTATTTTTTCTTTAACGATGTACAGCTCGTTCGTGAACCTGAGAATCAACGCTATGAATACTGGTATAACAAAGAAAAACGTGAATACAGTTTCACTCAAACTCCAAACAGTCAACAGTTGACACTAAGAGGAAACTACTGGCTTTATTTACTCCCGAACCGGGAAACTCAGGCTGACAATACACTGGCTCAACAAAATCTGGCCACTTTCTTAAAAAACAACCGTAATCTGGGGGAATCTGTCAGTAAAATTATCTGGCTACAACCGACGGATTTCTTATTACAGCTTGATATTGAACTAAATGATGATGTTAAAGATACCGCTGACATCTTTGCCAAAGTCTATATGACAACAGAACAGACGGTATTAGCAAAACCATTACGTTATACCACCCAAGCCATGAAAGAATCAGGTTACAGTAATGAAGAAATATTTGCCGGACCCTATTTACATCACGGCTGGATACCTGAATTACCCACAGCCAAAGATTACACCACGGCTACAGAATTAAAACTCAGTCACTTGGTTAATCGCTTATTGGCTATCCCAGGGATACAAAATATTACCCGGTTAGCATTAGATAACCACGATAACAACATTTCCCCGCTGTCAAATGACAATTGGTCTTGGACAATCGCTCAGGGCTATTACCCCAGATTATGGGGTAATGATCCATTAAGCTTAATAACTTCACCAACAAGCCCGCTCATTATTACTGCCAAAGGGGGAATAAAAGTCTCCATTTCTAAGCAAGATATAGAAAATAAGATCATTAAAGCGCCATTAATTGAAACACAGCCAGAGTTATTAAACTGGGGAAAACATCGTAAGATCCTGAACTACTATCCGGTCAGCAATAAATTGCCGGCTTGCTATGGATTACAAACCTACGCCGAGACCCAACAACAAATCCACTTGCATCAATTTATGCTGCCTTTTGAACAAATGCTAGCTAATGGCTGCGCTGAACTTGCCATCTTGCCGAAACTGTTAGCCTTTAAACAACGGGGAAATGCGGTATATGGCGCACAATGGCCTTTTAAAGACAATACTGTTGGTTATAAAGTCCACCAGCAAATCATGCCTAATTTAATCAAACAGCTAAATAATGATGCCCAAATCAATAATGATGACGGTATGCATTGGCAAAACTATGCAAAAGAATTGTTAATCCTGAATTATTTGCTGGAGTATTTTGGTACCCATCGCGCAGCCAGGCCACTTACCATAGACTTTCTGGATTTTCTCTCTACTCAACGTGGTTATTTAGCACAGCAACCCGAATTAACCTATCAACGTAATAATATCCGTATTGATCAAGTGTCAGCACTACAAAAACGGATTGCCGCCCGTATTGGTCTGGGAGGAGAATGTTTCAAAGAAAAACCCAACTTGGCTAATCTACCTTTCTATCTAATTGAACATCGTCAGCTATTACCGGTCAAACCTGACAATAAATTCGATAGTGAACAGAAGCCCGATAAGCTGGAAATAAAAAGCGTACCCAATTCTAAAAACCAACAATTAATCATTACCCAAAATGGGACAACGGGCCAGCTATTGCATGGTCAGGTCATTAACTTGATTATTATTGAGGGTGACAGAGAATTTACACTACGAGGCCAAATGATTACCGATATTACGGGAGATACCTTCTCGCTTGACACTCTCAATAGCACTGATTTAGAGCGCAATCTAAATCGAGTAGAACAAGCATTTGAGCAAGGTAATTTACGCTGGCGCAATAGCCCAGTATGGATGGAAGATATGGATTATCAACTGGTTTATGCCAGTGACACATATCAAACTGGCGCAAGAGATGAACGCTGGATCACCTCTAGCACCCAAAGCCCCTTTCCCGCCATGATCGATGTGAATGACGAAATTACGCTGAAATATATTATTTCACCCGATGAGTCATCCACAAAAATATTGGCTAATAGTAATTCTCCCACCGATTATCAGCTTAAAGCACGCGTAGTCCAATTCGACCGAATTAAGGGCTGGATATTAATTAAAAAAATATCAGGGCAACAATATGATTTCCCAAAATCAGAAGACGCATGGCGTTATCGTTGGTACTTTTCCAATGAAAAATACGCATTGGCTGACCGCTTTTCATTTATAGTCAGTGTAGTGATTAATCGTCAGCTTATTGAGAATGATAAGATCGACCCTTATAAACTGGAGGCGTGGGTAAAAGTGGAGATCTTAGCTGAATTCCCGGCACATCTTTCCATGATTTTCCATTGGCTATCACCGGAACAATTCAATAATTTTGCTGATACTTATAAGCGTTGGCAAAACAATGGCGCGCCTCTGGGTGATGAAGCCTATAATATTTTAGAAACCTTAACGTTAGGGCGTTTACCTTCAGCGGCAACCGGTACGGGTAATATGCGAATTGCCACCGAACAGCAAAGAATAGAGGTAATTGGTGAGTCAGGTACCGAATGGAATGAAAAGGTAATAAAAGACAATCAGTTATTATATGTTCCAAAAATCTAACCTAAGATTATATAGCACCACAAAAATAGTCATCAATTTCATTGTTAAATAAAATATCCTCTCTGATTGCCATTTTGTGATGTGGCAGTATTTAAATGATATTTGAAAAAAATCAATCAATATTATATACAAGGTAATTAAAATGGAAAAAGAATATAATCTATCCAATATAGAAAACACCAATCCTGAATCAATAGGACCTTCAGTAGATGCATTAAAAAATCGCTTTAAAGAAGGCAGTATCCCCCTACAAACTGATTATTCAGACCTGATTAATATTGCTGATATCGGTCGCCAGGCAGTTGGTAAAGCACCCAATCAAATCGATAATCCAAATTCAGGCTTAGTGCTGAATAATGATAGTGGATTAGCCGTAAAGGTTAACACTAGCGGCGGTTTACAAGCGGATAAAGATGGTGTCAGTGTAAAAATCAAGGATAAAAGCCTATTAGCTGATAATAACGGATTATCAGTAAATTATGGCAAAGGGTTACAACTTGATAAAGATAATGACAATAAGCTTACAATCAATAGTCATGACGGTATTGAAATAGTTGCCGGAGGTGTAAAAGTTAAAGCTGGGAATGGTATCACGGTTAATTCAAGCGGCGTCAGTATTGATCCTAACACAGTACTCCCTAAGGGAGTAATCGTGATGTTTTCTGGCAATAGTGCTCCTACCGGATGGGCTTTTTGTGATGGCAACAACGGAACGCCAGATTTAAGAAATCGCTTTATCATGTGTGGTGAAACCATTTCTGAGACAGGAAAAAGCAATAGTAAAGCAAATGGTAATGGCAACGAAAAAAACTTTTCCCAAAGTACAACATCAACGACGGTTTCTGTTAGTGTTACTGTGCAAAATACGACATTAACAGAACAACAAATACCTGCTCATAAACATATTGGTGGTATGGCATATTCTAATATCCACGGAATACAATATGATTCTGTGCAGACTCCCCAAAATAAATATCAAATAAATGTCAATGATAGATCACCAATATGGGCAAATCCACTATCCGCTAAAGATTACCATTTCTACACATCAAATACAGGAGGAGGACAAGGACATAATCACCCAGCAACAACACAGGTAGATCCCGCATCACATAACCATAGTGTTGATATTATTCCGCCCTATTTTTTATTAGCTTTTATTATGAAACTTTAATTCCATTCCACGCAGATAAATTTAAATATTCTATACCCTATGGATTTCAAGATGCATCGCGACGGCAAGAGAGTGAATCCCCGGGAGCATAGATAACTATGTGACCGGGGTGAGCGAGTGCAGCCAACAAAGAGGCAACTTGAAAGATAACAGGTATATTACTTTCTCATTACAAAGGATACATTAATATGCCTTGGGAGCCAAATTTATTAAACCGGATTACCATTAATATTTCAGCTAATAATCAAAAGGTAGCTAAAAGTGTATTACATGGATCCCTGCTTAATCAAGCCAATATAAACAATTTATTTAATACATTCTTTACTCAATATCCCATTAATCAGGATATCTATTTAGAAACATTAACTCTGGATCTTGGTGAAATAAATTTACATAATTTCAATTCACTATTCCCTGTAAGACTTAATATTGCACTAAATAAAGCATTAAACCAATATCAAATTAATAATCAGGAGAGAAAAATATTCCTAATAAAATCACAATCACAATCACAATCACAATCACAATCACAATCACAAGAAATAACCAACAAACCTTATTTATTATATGTCAATAACTCAATTAATATTGAAGTTTTCATTCATTATTTAAATCAAAAAAACTCCGCATTCAATTTAGTAGAGATTAAAAATAATCATAAAAATATTGATATCAATATTCAACAATTAATTAATCAATTAGCTGGAATAGAAGATAAATGGGCTTTGTTTTTAGCAAAAAGCTGTTTATCTGAACCAAGTCTGCAACGGTTATTAGCGCTCAAGCAACCCGCCTTATTAAGCGCTATTAACAACAGACTATCCGAAGGAGTAAACAGATCACAATATTTGGGGGAGCCTGTCTCCCCCGGAAAACTGATACTCAATGCGTTGCAATATATACAGCTAAATAATACACAGGAGATACCTAAACTGGATGCGAAAGTGCTATCACATATCACCTCTGAATTAGATAACGGTACACTTAATGCAACATCTATTATTACGTTATTTCGCCAGATTATTACTGACAAGATTCCATTAAATAATTGGTTAAAACAGATCTGGCAAACTATTACTGTTGCAAAATTTAGTAAAAAATATCTATCAGCTAAAGAATATCAATATTTATCTGAGCATTTTATTTCAGACCATGCAGATAAAGATAAATCTAGCAAGAAATTAGCCGTAACTCATGTTGATATTAAAAATGTTCATAGATATAAATATTCAATAAATCAGGAGACAATATCAGAGAACCAGAAAATATTTTCAGCATCGAATAACCTACATATTACAGGAAATAACGCTAACCCATTACAGACTACCAATAAAGCACGCGATAAATCGGTTTTATTATCCGAACAAACTCTTCCCTATCAGGTAAATAATGCGGGGATATTGGTTTTATGGCCGATGCTACCCGCATTATTTAATCAACTTGGCTTACTTGAAGAACAAAGATTTATTCATCATCAAGCCCAATTCAATGCGGTTAATTTCCTTAATTATCTGATTTTTGGAGATAAAGAAGTACAGATAAAACAAAATATATTGAATAACGTTCTGTGTGGATTAATGGCTGACGAAGTGATTGAATTAGCCCCCACTGAACCAGAAAAACAATTGATCATAGATCAATGGCTAGATGCCGTTATCAGCCAACTTCCCGGCTGGAAAAAATTAACCCGCAATGACGCTCGGCAACTGTTTTTACAACGGCCCGGTCAGTTACTAATAGACGAAAAGGAAATCAAAATCACGGTACAACATCAACCGTTTGATATTCTGTTAGCCGATTGGCCGTGGCCATTAAATATCGCCAAACTTCCCTGGCTGGATTGCCCTTTAAATATTGACTGGAAAAACATTTAGAAGGTTTATATGGACTACCTACTGACAAATACCCCCTGTATTGTGGCTGAATTACACTGGATTTATCCCCATTTGGAACGTATCGATCTACTATTACAGCAATACTATTATAAAAAGAGCGACCAGTACGATTCATTACCGGAAAGTTTTTTATTGACCGAAGATGAAGTCGAACAATGTTTAATATCACCGCAAGGAGTTCCTCATTGGTTAACTAAAGTAAATAATCCTATTTGTTATCCAGAAATTAAGGAAAACCCTTCCCTTGATGCATTATCATTGTTGGTCGAACGTTTTGAACTGACTGAATTTGAGCGTGATGTTTTATTATTAGGTTTATTACCCCATTTTGACAGTCGGTATCATGCGTTATTTGCCGCGCTAAATGGCAATAGTAAAAAACAGTGGCCCAATTTCGCATTGGCGATTGAGTTATTTAGCCAACACCAAAATGACTGGCAATTACTACAAAACAGCTTTTTACCGCAAACACCGTTAATCAATAACCAACTATTACGGCTTAATAATCACGAAGAAGTTATTTGGCTACAAACACAATTCTTAACTCATAACGCTATCTGGCATTTTTTATCGGGACAACGAACACTTTTACCACCTTTGATAAGCTATGCTAATTGGCATACTCCCGCCTCACATAATTGGTATCCACAAACTCTTTATCATTCACTGGAAAAGATATTATTGAATGAAACCGATAAAATACGTCCATTGGTCATACTCAGAGGAAAAGAAGGCAGCGCCAGAGAATTAGCGGTCAGTAATATTATGGCATATCATGGTATTCATACCTTAATCCTTGATTTAGCCTGCCTGCCCGATGAAGAAAACAGTGTCAAAATATCCAGCTTATTAGCGGATGTAATACGGGAAATTCGGTTACATGATGCCTGTTTATTAATCCGCAAATTCTCTTTGCTTGCAGCGGAAAAGAAAATATTACACCCCGAATTATCTATTTTACTGAATCAGCCAAAATTACGCGTGGTTTGCCTGGTAGAATCGGGAAATGGATTAGCTTGGCTTAAACATCTACCAATGGTGCAAATTGACATGCCAGTAATGACTTTAGCAGAGAGAAAAACAATGCTGAAAGCAAGTTTACCGGAGAATGTCGCTCAGGAAATCAATATTACTCAGCTCTGTCAGCGCTTTTCCTTTACCGCGGAAACATTACCGCTCATTCTTGCAGAAGCTCATCAATATCAAATAATTCGGCAACCAGAAGATCAAATAAAAGAAATAGACCTGCGTAAGGCATTAAGTTTTCGCGCCCAACAGAATTTCGGTAAATTAGCCCAACGCATAACCCCAAAACTCAGTTTCAATGATTTAGTGGTTTCAGAAACATTAGCGCAACAGTTAAAAGAAATTATCGCTGCCATTCATTACCGTGACCAGATTCTAAGCGCAGGATTTCAGGAAAAAATCAGTTACGGTACCGGTATTAGTGCATTATTTTACGGTGAATCAGGTACCGGCAAAACGATGGCTGCTGAGGTCATTGCTGGTTATCTTGGGGTTGATTTGATTAAAGTGGATCTCTCTACCGTGGTAAATAAATATATTGGTGAAACGGAAAAAAATATCTCTCGTATTTTCGATCTGGCCGAAGCGGATTCCGGGGTGCTGTTTTTCGATGAAGCGGATGCTTTATTTGGTAAACGCAGTGAAACCAAAGACGCTCAAGACAGACATGCTAATATTGAAGTTTCTTATTTATTACAACGTCTAGAGAATTATCCGGGGTTAGTGATTTTAGCCACCAATAACCGCAGCCATTTGGACAGCGCGTTTAATCGCCGCTTTACCTTTATTACCCGTTTTACTTATCCCGATGAAGCATTACGTAAGAAAATGTGGCAAAAAATTTGGCCTGAACAACTGACATTATCCGATGAAATTGATTTTGAACATCTGGCTAAAAGATCTGATTTAACCGGAGCGAATATCAGAAATATCGCCTTATTATCATCCATATTGGCAGCAAATGACAATATTGGACAGATTGAAAATAAATATATAGAACGTGCCGTGATACTTGAATTAAATAAAACTGGCCGATTGGCATTTTAAAAATTAAATAGAATTGGAGTCAATATGACAACTATAATTGCTTCTGACAATGCGATTATTGAGATTAATCAAGCATTAAATGATATTCTAATTAAATATTTAGACATTCCCGGTCAAAACATTGATATTCGTTTTGATCTACCCGAAATTAATTCCATTCAATCAGAACCGACAGTCAGTGTATTTCTTTATGAAATACATGAAGATCTACAATTACGCTCTGCCGAATCAAGACGTTATAATCCAGCAACCAATACATTATTACCGGGATGGGTAAATATTAACTGCAATTATTTAATGACTTACTGGGAGCCGAATAAACCATCGAACGACAGCGCCAGCCCGGACAGCCAGCCAGATAATCAGGCGGCACAAGTCATGACGCGTGTTTTAAGAGCATTGATTAACAATCGCCAATTAACCGGTATTCCCGGTGCTTATACCCGGGTTATTCCCCAACAGGAAAATTTAAATAGCTTAGGTAATTTTTGGCAGGCTCTTGGTAATCGCCCTCGCCTCTCTTTACTTTATTCCATTACTGTACCTATGAAACTGAAAAATATTGAAGACAATGTAATCCCAGTCAGTAAAATATCCGCTTCTGTGGATCAAAAACCCAGTCTGGATAATTCACAAATAAACCAAGCTTTAATAGATAAATTATGCGTGGAATTAGGCGGTACAGAAGATGTACGTCTTGCCCTTGCTAAAGTGAATCTGACAATTGAACCTGATACAGAAAATAATCAAAATCAGGAAAACGAAAACATTATTGTTAAAGTTTCGGGTATTACTAGCGTAACTTATTTACCACAAATAAAAGATACACTTACCAAATGGAAAAGCAGTCAAGAGGCTATTGTTAAGATAAATGGTGTCGGCATTGTTGTTTCTAAAGAAAATGCGGATAAGTTAATTGGGATTTAAAATTAATTTTTATACTAAAATAACAAACAATCATTCACCTAATAAATAATTATTTATTAAAATTAATTATTTTTAACATGTTTATTTGAGCTTTACATGTTATATACCCTATGTATTTCAAGATGCATCGCGGCGGCAAGGGAGCGAATCCCCGGGAGCATAGAGAACTATGTGACCGGGGTGAGAGAGTGCAGCCAACAAAGAAGCAACTTGAAAGATGACGGGTATAGAATTAATCCATTAATAATATAAATATCAATTGGTAATTCCATAAAAACAAAGTTTTCCCTAATATATTAAGGAGCAGCGATTATGCCTATATACAAAGACCAAGAAAAAATTGATGAATCTGATAAGAATAAATGGCTAAAAGATAATTCACAGCAACTCTTAGCTTATAATCAACTTCCTGACGATGATGATAATTATGATTCAGATGAAGACGAAGATGGCCCACTACCAGACGACATAATTTCTGGTCAATTTAAGACGTTAGAATATCACGCAGTAGCCAAAGCTATTAATGAAGCAATAGACCCAGAGGCATCTTTCATTTTATATCGTGGAATAAGCAGCAAAACAGCCTTCAACATGTATAAGAATAGTAGTGCTGGAGGAGAACCCGCCAATATTAATACCCCGCCTCCCACAATAGAAAATGTTCGCCAACAAGTCGGAAAAGGCGCATATTTGCCAGAGTTTTCAGTAGATGAAAGCGTATTTGATCGTTTCTCAAGGAACAGATATGGAGTAGTTGTTAAAATAAAATCAAAATATTTATCACCAGGTAGTGAAAGTGAATCAGGCTTTGTCGCAAATAAAGATGCGCCTATAGAAATTTTAAAAATATATGACAGGACATTTGGCAAGACTGAGAAATCTTTACCAAACGCATCATAATTCAGGATAAAAAACATCACCAGCTCTTAATAATTCTTGACGGAGCAACCAATAAATTCAAATAGTTAGATTACAAATTTAAAATATATTTATCACATCAACATAATAAATAGGTGATAACATGGAACACGAATATAGCGAAAAAGAGCAGAAAAAAAGACATCCATTATTACAGTCAAAAAATTCGGCTCATCATGAAAGCAGCTCATTAGGTTTAGAACTAGGGAGAGATTCTAATTCTGTGCCCCACACCGCTGCGGACAGCAAATATAGTAAATGGTTTACTTATGAAAATGATATAGAAGTTGAACTCTCTACAGAAAAAGTAAAAGAAATATTCTCAAATAAACAGCCTAAAATCATTATTGCTGGTGATGGTCATAATAAACCACCATTTCAATACGCAAAAAATATACCTGATGTTAATAGTAGTTTTGATGCTGGCACACTTCAACTTTATATTGAGGCAACAGATGAACAGATAAATAAAAATAAAGCAGAGTATATACCAAAAGATTTTATGGCAAAATCATGGCCATTCATGAATAAAAATAGGCGAGCTGAAATTGTTGGGTGGGAGGATTCAGCGTTATCCAACGCCATGAAGGAAATGTTTGATCTATCGATGACATCAATAAGTGAACCAACGAAGTTAACGGAAAAAGATATTGCTTCATTTTATGAATTCTATATGACTGCTATTCAGAGCTTTTTCCCTAATTTCGAAAAATTAGGTAATGAATTGAATGAAATTATGGAGAAAGCCGGCAGTAAAGGGGATCTGGAAAAAGTTGCGCCAGAAATGCTCCGTTTTACTTCTGGTACATGGCGCGATGAATATATCAACCCAACATTAGCAGAGAAAATCGCAAGGCATGCCGCTGAAAAAGAAAATCATACATTTGTTGTCTCCATAGGAGATGCCCACCTAAGTATTAACCCTATGCAAGAACATTTAAATAAAATGAGGGAAAAATATAATTTCAAACACCAAATTATATTTACCCGAGATAAGACCCCTATACTTTCCGATAAAATAAAAGGCGGTAAGAAAAATGGGTAGATATATAACTCACGGAGATGCTTTTGGGTTCAATTGGGATGCTAATACTAATGGAGTCAGAAGAAAAGACTTACGTGAAAAGCTATTTTTTAATGAAGACAAAGATGATAGAAAAGGAAGTTATTATAAAAGTAAGCCAATACATATCAAAGATGTCAGAAAAATGACCTATCAGGAGATGGAAGAAATTATTAATTCCCCGGATTATCATGTTATTTTAGGCTATTTTTTTAGTCGCAATGATCAGGCTTTGCGCTTTTATACCAATACAAATCCAGTAACAAGTTATGTTGATAATTAACCTGAACTTCGATTAAGAGGGAAATTCAAGACATCACAGTCCGCTCAGTTTCTTGCTTAATATTCATTCAATATAAAAGAAAGTATGCTATTATTCACCTATGAAGAAAAAAAACACACCAACGCCACATGACGCTATTTTCAAACAGTTTTTAAGTCATATTGATACGGCCAGAGACTTTCTGGAGATACATTTACCTGCGACATTACGGGCAGTTTGTGATCTGGATACATTGCAATTAGCATCAGGGTCGTTTATTGAAGACAATCTGCGTGCGCATTATTCCGACATTTTGTATTCACTGAAAACGGTGCAAGGTGACGGTTATGTGTACTGCGTGATCGAACACCAGAGTTCCCCGGACAAAATGATGGCATTTCGATTGATGCGCTATAGTATTTCAGCCATGCAACGGCATCTGGAGCAGGGACATGAAAAATTGCCGCTGGTCATTCCGGTGTTGTTCTATCACGGGAAAATACAGCCGTATCCCTGGAGTACCAATTGGCTAGACTGCTTCGATGATCCAGCTCTGGCGAAGGAGCTCTATTCCGGTCCATTCCCGTTGGTAGATGTGACGGTAATTCCGGATGATGAAATCCTGACGCATAAACGGGTCGCGCTACTGGAAATGGTACAAAAGCATATCTGGCAGCGTGATATGATGGGGTCACTGCAAAAACTGTCCATATTGCTGGCGTATGGTTACCATACGGAAGAGCAGCTAAAAAGCGTGCTAAACTACTTATTACAGGCGGGAGATACCGCCGATCCAGAGGGTTTTATCCGGCGACTGGCAGAGCAGTCCCCGAGGTATGAGGAGGTACTGATGACAATAGCGCAAAGATTGGAACATAAAGCACGTCAGGAAGGACGTCAAGAAGGACTCCAGGAAGGACACCAAGAAGGACGCCAAGAAGGGCGTCAGGAAGGACGTCTGGAGGCAACGTTAAAAATTGCTCATGCATTGCTGAACAGCGGAATCGATCATGAAACAGTGATGAAAACCACCGGTCTGAGTCAGAACGAACTTGAGCAAATACGCCACTAACTCGTGCTGGGAGTTCTTAATCAGTATTCAACGATTCGTGTTAAAAGAGAATCTTACGGTGACTGGCAAAACAGTCACCGAGGTATGAATCTCGACCGTGAAACGGTGATGGAAATCACCAAGGTGAACTTGAACAAACGTCTGACAAACTTACTATTGATACGTTATCGGCATAAAAATGCTTGAGTCAATGCACAAAACGCATAGAAGCGGCACATTTACATGCCAAACGAAAGTCTGGGTTTAAATCCACGTGCTTCTGAAATCGCTGTTCTCTCTTTTCACCCCAATAAGCATTCTAACTCATTTCACTAGCAATCATTTTCATGATTATATTTTTATTCAACAATTAATTTATCGTTGAAATTATTAAAGAATAAAACTACCTGTCAATGAAAAACCCCATAATCGCGTGATATTATTCAACATGAAAATCACACCTGTTATTTACTTTCATGTTTACAGAAAGTAATAAATTAACGCTGATACACAAAATCATCAAAACCCGCCACATCAATTAAAAATAAATATCATTATTAATTGATGCTACCGCTTAAAAATCCATTCTCTATAATCACTTCGCTTTATCAAATGTGATTTAAATAATCATTGAACACATTCTTTAATACGAACAAAGACCTCTATAAATCAGGTTATTGCGGTAGCTATACCCAATCGTTAGATGCTAAGGAAAACAAAGTAATAGATGTTTTTCTTATATTTCAAATATAAACAATCAAGGAAAAAATCATGTCTACAACTCCAGAACAAATTGCTGTTGAATATCCCATTCCTACTTACCGATTTGTTGTCTCGATCGGTGATGAGCAAATCCCTTTTAACAGCGTTTCTGGCCTCGATATTTCTCATGATGTCATAGAATACAAAGATGGTACCGGCAATTACTATAAAATGCCCGGTCAACGTCAGGCGATTAATATCTCACTGCGTAAAGGGGTATTCTCTGGCGATACTAAACTTTTTGACTGGATTAACTCTATTCAGCTTAATCAGGTTGAGAAAAAAGATATTTCAATCAGTTTAACCAACGAAGCCGGCACTGAAATTTTAATGACCTGGAGCGTGGCAAATGCCTTCCCAACCTCATTAATTTCTCCTTCTTTTGATGCCACCAGCAACGAAGTTGCCGTGCAGGAAATTACCCTGACCGCAGATCGAGTGACCATTCAAGCGGCTTAAGATTCATTTATCAAGCTGTCTACTCAGAATATTGCACAATAATTGGAGGCAACATGCCAACGGTACCAACCTATCCCGGCGTTTATATCGAAGAGGACGCCTCACCCGCACTCTCTGTTCAGTCCGGTGCAACAGCAGTACCTGTCTTTGCCGTCGCAAAAGACAATTCATTAATAACCGATGATTCTTATATTCGTGTTAACAGCTGGCTGGAATATCTTTCGCTCAAAGGGGGACAATTTACTGCCACCGATAAGCTTGATATCGCACTACGCGCTTATTTTATTAATGGCGGTGGATATGGCTATCTGGTTAAAACCGCAGAGTTAGAAAAACATGTGCCAAAACTCGATGATGTGACATTGCTGGTTGCTGCCGGAGAAGAAATCATCACTGCCGCAGACGCCCTTTGCAAATCTGGCAAAGGATTATTCGCCATTTTTGATGGTCCAATCGCTCAAATAACCCCAGACCAAAAACCCGATGACGTACTTAAACCCTATACCGCTACAGCCTATGGCGCAGTTTATTATCCCTGGCTGATCGCTGAATGGGGAGAAAATAAAGCCGCCATTGATATTCCACCCAGCGCCGTCATGGCCGGTATTTATGCCCGTGTCGATAACAACCGGGGTGTTTGGCAAGCGCCAGCAAATGTCGCTGTTCAAGGCGGATTGCAACCTAAATATCCGATGACTGACGACCTGCAAGGGAAATATAACCAGGGTAAAGCCCTAAATATGATCCGCACTTTTCCTAAGAGTGGGACGCTGGTCTGGGGCGCTCGCACACTTGAGGACAATGATCATTGGCGTTATATCCCGGTTCGCCGCCTGTTTAATAGCGCAGAACGGGATATTAAAAATGCCATGAGTTTCGCGGTCTTCGAACCCAATAGCCAACCCACTTGGAAAGCGGTCCACCGTGCTATCGATAACTATCTTCACACCCTCTGGCAGCAAGGCGGCTTGATGGGCAGCAAAGCTGAGCAGGCTTATTTTGTTCAAATCGGTAAAGACGTCACCATGACTGATGACGATATTAAGCAGGGCAAAATGATTGTCAAAGTGGGTCTGGCGGCGGTTCGTCCAGCCGAGTTTATTATCTTGCAGCTTACGCAGAATATCGCTCAATAACCGGAGGAAATATGCCAACAATACCAACTTTTCCTGGCGTCTATATTGAAGAAGACGCATCACTGGCACTTTCTGTTAGCCAGGGAAATACCGCAATACCCGTTTTTATTGGGCGTTTCTTACCGAAAAAAACCAGCGCAACACCTGAAATAACCCGCGTGAGTAGCTGGTTGGATTTTACTAACCTATTTAACGTAGGTTGTGTTAGATCAATAGCAATCACATCAACCGAACCCACGCCTCCCAAACCAGAACCGACTCCTCCTGAAAAACCTCAAACAGTCGAAGACGATGTATCAGTCAAAAACAACGAAGGAGTTGAAAACGATACAGAAGTTGCGGCCACGACACAGGCCACAACACCCAATGCAGATGAAACTCCTCCCGGCTACACTTACCAGGTCGCCGTTGATATCTACACAGTAAGCAGTGATGCTTTAAAACTTTATTTCCAAAATGGCGGCGGACCTTGTTATATCCTGCCAATTGCTGATACCAGCAAGGCTAACACGCTGGCATTAATCCCGGCGTTGATTGAGCAGGCTTTAGAAATCACGTTAATTGTCTGTCCTGAACAGGATGCTGATTATCAGAGCCAGATATATAACAACCTGACCCCTTCATTATTAAATAACGGCTATTTTCTTATCGCCGATAACCAAGATAAAGCAACCGCTATCAGCGCTAATGTCTCCTCACAAACTGCAACGTATTATCCCGCCGTGAAAGTCTCACAGCTGATGCAAACGGAAGAGGCTCTCGTCGCTGTTTCAGGCTATAAAGATGCCAATACAACCCCAGACAAAGTGACTAATCTGGTACAGCTCAAAGAGAAAAATCCCGATGTCTATCAGCAAGCGGTGATTGCAATACAGAACATAAGTAAAACGATTCCCGCCAGTGCAGTGATAGCCGGTGTCTACTGCGCCACCGATGCCAGCCGGGGTGTCTGGAAAGCACCCGCTAATGTTGCGCTGAGTGGGATTAGTGATGTAGCAGACCGGCTCACGGAAGATGAGCAAGGTACCATGAATCAAAATGGTATCAATGCGATCCGTTATTTCAGTAACAAAGGTTTTGTCGTCTGGGGTGCGCGTACTCTGCAAAATGATGATAACTGGCGCTACATTCCAGTTCGGCGTTTATTTAATGCGGCAGAACGGGATATCAAGCAAACCATGCAATTTGCCGTGTTTGAACCCAACAGCCAGCCCACCTGGGAACGCGTCCGCTCAGCGATTGATCACTATCTCCATCAACTCTGGCAGCAAGGGGCACTGGCCGGTAACAGCCCACAGGAAGCCTATTTTGTCCAGATTGGTCAAGGTGTCACCATGTCCGACGACGATATTAAGCAAGGCAAAATGGTGGTTAAAGTTGGCATGGCGGCGGTCCGTCCGGCTGAATTTATTATCCTGCAATTTTCGCAAAATGTAACACCGTAACCGTATGAGGCGCGGTTCGCCGCGCCTGTTCTAGTGAGGAACCGAGAATGGAAATAAAACAGCCCGGCGTCACCATCACGGAGAACCTGATATCCCAGCATCAAGATGAGGCATTTATCGGTGTACCGGTTTTTATCGGCTATACCCAACCGGCTAAAAACAATCATGCTAAAAAGAATCATGCTAAAAACAATCGCATTAGTGACAAAATCACCGTCAAGCTCCACAGCCTGACCGATTTTACCCTGTCATTTGGTGAATCAGGATTAACATACTATTCCGTGCGCCACTTTTTTGAAAACGGGGGTCAACAAGCCTATGTACTGTCGTTAGGATCGGATAAACCACGAGGCGATTTTCAATCATTGACTACCACCCTACAACAAGATTGGGTTAAACAAACGATTTCGGCACAGAGTGCTATCACGTTGATTGTGGTTCCCGATATTGTTTATCTGAATCAGATGGATGCTCCCGATTCAGAAATCGATCAACACGATAAGATTCTATTCTGGCAACAGTTTTGGCAATCAGTACTCAACCTTTGCAACAGCCGACGCGGCATCATGGGATTACTGGATGCCCCCGATGATCCCGCCCTGGCCGCTGAATGTTTAGCCCGGTTCTCTTCCAATGATCGGCAATGGGGTGCCGTATACTGGCCAAGGTTGAACAGTGCTTATCAGGAGCAAAATCAGCCTGTTGTACTTTCACCTACCGCCGCAGTGGCCGCCGTCATCCAGCGTAACGATAACCAAATGGTCGTCTGGCATGCCCCCGCGAACGTTGCGTTAGCCAAAGTCATCAACCCGATACGCTCTTATATTGAAGCTGATGACCTGTTTAATCAGAACGGCACTTCGTTGAATCTGGTTCGCAGCTTCCCCGGCAAAGGGACAAAGATCTGGGGATGTCGCACGCTGGACAATACGCCCGGTTCTCCCTGGCGTTATATCCAGACGCGCCGTCTGGTTTCTTATATCGAAGCCCATATGACTCAACTGGGCCGGGCCTTTGTGTTTGAACCCAATAACGCCATCACCTGGATGAAGTTTAAAGGTCAGGCTTACAACTGGTTACGTCAGTTATGGCTAAACGGTGGACTGCGCGGTACGCAGGAAGATCAGGCATTTGAGGTGTTACTGGGGATTGACGAGTCGATGAGCGAAGCAGATCCACGGGCCGGGAAAATGATCATGAAGATCAGGCTGGCACTGTTAATTCCGGCGGAATTTATTGAGCTGAATCTGACATTTGATACCCGCACCGGGATCAGCCATTAAACAGGGACAAAATATGAACAATTTATACACCCCGTCGGTATCACACCGTTTTATCGCCAGTTTTCTGTTTAACAATATCCCCAGCCCACTCGACATTGCCTTTCAACGGATATCTGGCCTCAGCCGTGAGTTGCAAACTAGCCAACATAGTCAGGGGGGAGAAAACGCCAGAAATACCTGGCTGGCCGAGAAGATCCAGCATGGCAGTCTGGTACTGGAGCGCGGCGTTATGACCGTTACGCCACTCACTCTGACGTTTGACCGCGTCCTGCGTGGTGAGAAAGCCGTGTATGCCGATGTGGTTATCATTCTACTGAATGAACATTCAATTCCCGTGGCAAGCTGGACGCTAAGTAACGCTCTGCCAGTCCATTGGTCTACCGGGGATTTTGATGCCAATAGCAATACGGTGCTAGTCAATACCTTGGAGTTACGTTATCAGGATATGCGCTGGTTAGGAGTGAAAGCATGACCGTAGAAATTAAGGAGCTGATTATTCAGGCTAAAGTGACCGATTCAGCCAGTCACTCCAGCACACCACGCACACTGGCGCAGGAAGCGCTGGATAACGCCCAACTGATTGAAAAGGTGAAACAAGCCGTGTTAGATACCTTGCGTGAAACAGGAGGCCATTATGAGCTTAATTGAACGCAGCCTGTCCAAACTCACCCTCACCGCTTTCAAGGACCGCGAGGGGAAAATCTCGGTAGGCAGTTTGCAAGCCATGTATAACCCCGATGCCATCCAGCTCGACTACCAAACCCGTTATCAGCAAGATGAAAGCATTAACAGTGCCAGTCAAAGCAGCCGCTATGTATTATCCCAACCGGCGGGTCTGTCATTAGTTCTGTTATTTGATGCCACCATGCCCGGCAACAACACCGCAGTAGAAACGCAGCTGGCAATTTTGAAAGCCCTGTGTGCCGTGGATGCCAGTACCAACGTTCCCCACTTTCTTAAAATTAAATGGGGCAAAATGCGTTGGGAAAACAAAGGCTATTTTGCTTGCCGCGCCAGTGGCCTTAGCATCGGTTACACCCTGTTTGACCGAGATGCCACGCCATTGCGGGCCAGCGCTACCTTATCCCTAGTGGCAGATGAAAGCTTTGTGATTCAAGCCACCGAGCAACAGTTAAAATCACCACCCGTCACCGCAGTCAATGTAACCGATATGCTCTCCCTGCCGTTGATCGCCTTAGGTGCCGGCGCTTCTTTGGCTGGGGGTATTGATTATCTCTCGCTGGCCTGGCAAAACGGTCTGGATAATCTTGATGACTTCACCCCCGGGCAAACACTGCAAGCGCAGGGGGAAGCATGAAGATACCCGCAATAATCATCAAAATAGGGGGTAAAGCCCTCAGTCAATTTACGGTTATCAGTCTGACAATTAACCATCAAATCAATGGCATCCCCTCGGCTAACATCACGCTGGGGATCGCCGGTGATGCCAGCCATATTTTTGACGCCAAAGCGCAAGCTGAACTGGTAAGCTGCCGTCCGAATCATGAGCTTAGCGTGCAGATCGAAAAAAACGTGGTGTTTAAGGGGATCATCGTTCGGCAAACATTGGGGCTTAAAGGTCAGGACAACCTCATTACCCTAACCGCTAAACACTCGTTACAAAAATTAACTCACAACTTCCATTCGCAGCTGTTCAACAAACAAAGTGATGAGGCAATTCTCAAAAAACTATTCAGTCAGGCTGGTATCCCTGTCACGATAAAACCAGCCCCTCAGCTTAAAACGGTGCACGAGCAAATGGTGCAATTCCGCTGTAATGACTGGACGTTTCTAAAAAATCGGCTGCTCGCGACCCATACCTGGCTGCTGCCCGGCAACGATAGCGTGACGCTGGTCACCCCGGAATCCCTGAATCGGTCAACCGTGCATACTCTCCACCAGCGAGCCAACCCTCAGGATGCGGTGTTATTTGAAGCGAATCTGCAATGGGATAACCAACGCAGTCCCAAAACCGTGAGTGTGCAATCCTGGGATATCGCCCAACAAAAACTGTCTCCAGCCCATCAGGCAAAAAGCAGTGGTCTGGGTCGCAATCAACTTGCCACAGATAGTCTGACATCATTGACCAACCAAGCATGGCAATGGGCTTTCAGCTATCCATTGGACAATGAACAGGCCAAACAGCTTGCTCAAGGTATCCTGAATAACCGCCGAAGTCACAACGTCTCCGGTAATTTTGAAGTCGAAGGCGATAACCGTTATCAAACGGGGGATGTGCTGGCGTTAAGCGGCTTTGGTCAGGGGATGGATGGTCAGGCGATTATCACCGGTGTCAGTCAGACCCTCAATCAACGGCAAGGCTGGCGTACCCGGCTAACGCTGGGGCTATTACCGGAAACAGAGCAAGTTGTACCACCGGTTAAAGAGCTGCATGTCGGGATCGTGGAAAAATACCAAAAAGATAACCAGTCGCTGGGGCGTATTCCGGTCAAAATCCCGGCGTTAAACTTAACCAACGGCACCCTTTTTGCCCGGCTGGGTAAACCTTATGCCAGCCACGAAAGTGGTTTCTGCTTCTACCCTGAAGCGGGAGATGAGGTGATTATCGGCTTCTTTGAAGGTGATCCACGCTTCCCGGTGATATTAGGCTCGATGCACAATCCTAAAAACAAAGCGCCATTAGAACCGAGTGAAAAAAATCCGGTGAAAACCTTAGTGATTAAACAGGGAGAAAATCAGCAAGCATTACTCTTTAATCATAAAGATAAAACACTCGCATTGAATAGCGGAAAACATACCTTATCTCTGCAACAGGATAAAGATATCACGCTTAATTCCGCTAAGAATCTTATTACCCATGCTCAGGAAATTAAAATAGAGGCGCAAAAATCTCTGTCCGCCTCCGGTAAATCCGGCGTAGATATTAAAGGTGCGAAGATTAACTTAACCCAATAATAAGGTCATGAGATGACAAACAAAGCACTAGCCAATAAAGCATCAGCCGATAAAGTATTAGCCGACATTTACGGTCGGGGTTGGGCCTTTCCGCCGCAATTTTCTATTAAAGATAGTACGTATAAAGATAGTACGTATAAAGATAGTACGTATAAAGATAGCACGCATCCTGAAATAGCAACCGGCGTCACCATGGCGGAAGGGGCCGAAAATGTCCGCCAAAATATGAAAATTCTTTTTCTCACCGAACCCGGTGAACGAATTATGCGAGAAAATTATGGCTGCGGCCTGAATGATTATCTGTTTGCCAATATTCGTGACGAAATGATGGCAGAAATTCAAACCCGGATTGAAGAACGGGTATTGCGTTATGAACCCCGCGCCGATATCAGCGAAATCCAGGTGAACCAGAGAACCGACCTGCCCAATACCCTGCATATTCAGGTCACCTACACGCTGAGAGGCAGCGAAATCAGCCAGCAGATTGAAGGCGTCCTCGAAGTGAATGAAGGCCGGGTACAGGTGAGTTTATGAGCAAACAACTGGTGGTGGATGGCGATTTCTTGCTGTTCGAACCATTATTTGGCAACCGGCAAGTCACCATTCTGGGGCTGGCAACCATCCGCGGTAGCGGACACGCCCAAATCCAGGGCAAAAAGATCGTTATGATCGGTGATGAAAAAAAGGTGCAATTTCAGGCGCAATATATTACTCCCAGCCACCCGGTGCCCGGCATGGGGATGGTCACCATTGCTCAATTAAATGCCAGTCAACAAGTCAACTTTTGCCGCAGCCCTGCCACGGTAATTGTTGTCGGGCAACAATTTATCGCCCGATTTACCCCAACCCAACCCGCTAATAATCCATCGAGTGGCCCGGATGTAACGGTCCCCAGCATGGGTAAAGGCCGGTTTATTGCCAGTCAATATGCGGTCACTGCCGGGTAAATAACCTCTTCAACTTTATTTTAAATAACAGGTGATATAAATATGGGACAGGCCGAGTTAGAAAATAAACTCTCTGCTATTGTGCCGGATACTGCATTTAAACTTGATGAAAGAAGTACGCTGGATATTTTAAACTGGCTACAAGAATACGCTAAAAAAATCCCTTTCGATCAAGAGAAAAAACAGTTCTGGGACAGTTTTTACTTTATTCAAGCAAATAATCCGCAACAATTAGCGGATATTTACCAAAATGTAAATAAAGCCGATGGCCGATTACCCGCTCATCAAGCTTTTGTTTTGGCTTTCTTAACGTTATTAGAAACAACCAACCGATTGTTAAATACCTTTCCGGCCCGGCACCGTGATCTTTATTACCGGGAATTATTGGGGCTGAAACCTAAAAAAGCCCAAGCGGATAAGGTTGCGCTAGGAATTACTCTCAATCCTGACAGCACAGAATCGTTGATAGCTCAAGGCACGCTATTTGATGCCGGGCAAGACAGCGCTGGCAATCCATTACACTATGCATCAGATACGGATTTACTGGCGAACCAAGGGGAACTGACCGACCTATATTGGTACCGAAGAGATAAAGATGGCTGGCAATCAGCAACCCCACTGAACCACTCAGATAATTTGGCATTACCCGAAAACGGTATTCGACTTTTTAGCCCAACATCCCATGATACTCCTGTGCTGTCCGGTTACCTGATTACCTGCTCCTTGTTTGCCATGCCGGCAGGAGAACGCCGCATTAAAGTGACTCTGGCAAGCGAATGGGCGGGTAATACTGATCACATCACCGCTACAATCAGCGCTGGAGATCATTGGCTCTCCTTGTCAATAAAATCTATCGACAAAACCACGATAGAGCTTGGATTATCATCCAGTGATGCCGCTGTCACTGCCCCTGATGCCCTGGATAATATGGCGTTTAATGTACCGGCATTAAAACTGGGTACCACTCAAGGCCCTATTCTGCCGGAGATTAAAGGCATCGAAGTCAGTGTTAATGGCAACCGCAGCGTGCGCTATGCCTCTGACAACGGTATTGAACAGACGGATACCGCCAGCTTCCCGTTTGGTCAATCCCCGTCGCTGGGTTCCGGTTTTAATCTGGTTGCCCCGGAATGGTATGGCTCTGAAAACGCAACATTAACGATTACGCCTCAATGGGTTGGCTTACCGACAAGCAGTTTTTCAACATGGTATGACAAATATAATCCGAAACCTGCCAGTAATGGGGTGTTCAAAGTACAAGGTTACTTAGTCACATCTCAAAAGAGAGACGCTCTCAATAACGCTAAATCTCAGTCATTATTTGGTGGAACAGGTACCCCACAAGGACAAAGTCTGACATTGACCTTACCGGTGATGAATTATCCCCTTGCAGACAGCCCATCCCCCAACGAATGGCCGGCATCCGTGCGCATAGAACTGGCTGAACAGGATTTTATGCACGCCCAATACTGGCAAAATCCCACGGATAAAAATGTCCCCTATACCCCGCAAATCAGTGCATTGCAGGTACAGTTCAACGCTAAAGCCAAACCTGAGCAATTCACCGTTTATCCTCTGACCCCTTTTGGCCGGGCCGAGGCAACAGCAAAAATGCCGACACTCACCCATGAAGCCTTCTATTTAGGCTTTACAGGCGTATCACCGGGACAAACTCTATCCTTATATTGGCAATTAGCAGGGATTCAAGCCCTCGCTTTATCCTGGTTTTATCTCGACAAGAGCAATAGCTGGAACAAATTAGATGAATTAGTTGACGACCAAACCCATAACCTGTTTGACCGGGGTATCTGGCGTACCTTATTGCCCCAAGATGCGGCAAATCAGGCCGCTCTGATGCCGCCGGGACGCTACTGGCTGAAAGCTGAGATAACGGCTCAGACCGATCCTCAGGATTACCCCAGCATTAAAAGTCCGCTATATAACGCCACGACAGCGACTTTAGTAAATGCCCAAGCCATTGAACAAGCTCATTTTATCAACGGATTGGCCGCTGGCAGCATTAAACAGCCAACCAGCACATTAGTCGCAATCAGCAACGTCACCCAACCTTGGGCCTCCTGGAACGGTCGCCCGCCAGAAACCGAGCACGCTTTCCTGACACGTCTGCCTGCCCGGTTATCTCACCGTAATCGGGTACTGAGTTGGGGCAACATTGTCACCTTATTAAAAGAGCAATTTGTCAGCCTGTTTGACGTCAAATATCCTTCTGCCAATGAATTAACCAAAATTCCGGCACCAGAAATACAACGACTGATTGTGATCCCTAACAGCCGTTACAAAGATAACGATGATGTACTACGACCAAAATTAAACCCTGCCCGGCTGGCAGAGATGGTCGAATGGATCAAACAACTTAGCAGTCCCTGGGCAACGATTGAAATTAATAACCCCACCTACGTTGACGTTAATGTGGACTACCAAGTGACCTTTATCTCAGGGATTAACCCCGACTACGGCCATCATCAGCTACAACAGCAATTACGCCGAAAATATATGCCGTGGGGCGAAAATCCGACTATCGGCGTGACAACCGGTAACCATATTGACTACTACCAACTGTTAGCCAACATCCAACAATCCCCGCTGGTGGAACGTGTCACCAATTTAAGTATAACCATTGCTAACCGGACCACAGGTGCCATAGGTGAAAGTATCGAAGCCGCCGATGATGAAGTGCTGATTTTGGTCTGGCCAGAGAGGCACCCCTTAAACCAAGGAGTTAACTCATGAGTCATCAGGATGCCCTGTTTCCCATCGTCAAAGATGATATTACCTTCGATGCCTTACTCACTCAGGCCAAAACAGTCATCGAGCAGCAATCCGGCCAATGCTGGAGCAATACCAGTGAAAATGATCCCGGTGTCACTTTATTGGAAGCCTGTTGTTATGGTGCATCTGATCTGGCTTACCGTCATTCATTACCGCTGAAAGATCTTCTAACCCCCAAACCCGCGGAACAGATACCCGGCGACGGTATTTTCCCTCAGGAGTTCGGCCCACAACAAACACTGACCTGTGGCCCGATCACGGCGGAGGATTATCGCCGGGCTTTATTGGATTTACATAGCAGCGACACAGTTAATGAAACAAACAACGGTTATTTTTTCTTTAATGATGTCCAACTGATCCGTGAACCTGAAGAACAACGCTATAAATATTGGTATAACAAACAGGAACGTAAATATACCTTTAACGATTTGGGTGCCGACGGCAAATTAACCTTGAGAGGAAATTATTGGCTTTATTTACTTCCTGGTCAGGAAACTCAGGCCGATAATAAGCTGGCTCAGCAGAAGCTCAACGATTTCCTAAAAAATAACCGTAACTTGGGGGAATCCGTCAGCAAAATTATCTGGCTGCAACCCATCAATTTCCTCTTGCAGATTGATATTGAACTTAATGATAACGTCATCGATATTCCTGATATCTTCGCTCAGGTTTATATGGCGGCGGAACAGATGGTGCTGGAAAAGCCCGGGCGCTATACCACTCAAGCCATGAAAGATCTGGGCTACAGTAATGAAAAGATATTCTCCGGCCCTTATTTACATCACGGCTGGATACCGACATTACCTCAAACCAAAAATTACACCGGCGCTACGGTATTAAATCTCAGCCATCTGGTTAACCGATTATTGGCGATTAACGGTATTCAGAGTGTCACCCGGCTGGCATTAGCTCATCCCGACAAAACCATTACGCCATTGCCGGAGGATAATTGGTCCTGGGAGATTGCTCAGGGATATTACCCGAGATTATGGGGTAACGATCCACTGGCATTAATTACCTCACCAGATAGCCCACTGACTATTACCGCCAAAGGCGGCGTTAAAATTGTTGTTTCTAAACAAGATATCGAGGAAAAGCTTATTGCAGAGCCGCTGATCGATACACAGCCGGAATTACTGGACCGGGGTAAATATCGTAAAGTTCTGGATTACTACCCGGTGAGTAATAAGTTACCCGCCTGCTATGGATTACAGGCCAAAAAACCTACGCCACAGCAAGTACAACTGCACCAATTTATGCTTCCTTTTGAACAGATGTTGGCTAACGGCTGCGCTGAACTTGCCCTCTTACCGAAACTCCTAGCTTTTAAACAACGGGGGGAGACCGTATATGGTGTGCAATGGCCTTTTAAAGCGGGCACGGTCAATTACAACGTTCATCAACAGATCACCTCTGACTTAACCGCAAAACTAAACTACGATTCACAAATCTATATTAATGATGACATTCAGAGGTCCAACTATATAAAAGAACTGGAAATCTTAGATCATCTATTGGGTTATTTTGGCGCTCAACTTGCCGCCAGACCACTTACCCTCGATTTTCAGGATTTTCTGGATACCCAACGCGGTTATTTAGCCCAACAACCGGAACTGACCTATCAACGTAATAATATTCGGATTGATAAAATATCGGCACTACAAAAACGGATTGCTGCCCGGTTAGGTTTAGGCGGGGAATGTTTCAGTGACACGCCTGATCTGGCTAATTTGCCATTCTATTTAATTGAACATCGCCAATTACTACCGGCAAAACCCGATATCCAATTTAATACTAAGCAAAAGCCTGATTCTCTGGTGGTTGAAGATGATCAATTAAGAATCACCCAAAAAGGGACAGCAGGCCGCTTATTGCAAGGGCAGGTCATTAACCTGATCATCACTGACAATGATAGAGAATTTACCTTGCGGGGTCAGATGATCACTGAAGTGTCAGGAGAGACATTCTCCCTTAACACACGCAATAGCACGGGTTTAAAGCACAATCTGGAAAGAATACTGGAGGCATTTGAGCAAAACAAATTGTTCTGGCAAAACAGCCCAGTGTGGTTGGAAGATATGGATTATCAACTGGTTTATGCCGATGCCACATATCAAAATGCTACCGAAGATCAACGTTGGATCACCTCCAGCGCCCAAAGCCCCTTCCCGGCCATGATTGAAGAAAATGACGAAATCACCCTGAAATATATCATTACGCCATCTGGACCATCCCAAAAAACATTAGCCCGTACAGTTCAAGCTGAACCGAAACCCGAATATGAACTCAAAGCACGTGTCATTAAATTTGATCGTATTCAAGGCAAGATATTAATTAAACGCAACCAAGAGTCACGGGATAATTTTCCTTCCGAGACAGAAGCATGGCGCTATCGCTGGTATTTCTCCAGTGAAAAATATGCCCTGGCTGATCGTTTTTCATTTGTGGTTAGCGTGGTAGTGAATCGCCTGTTAATTGAGAGCAACAAAGTTGACCCTTATAAACTGGAAGCTTGGGTAAAAACGGAGATTCTCTCTGAATTTCCCGCACATATTTCGATGATTATTCACTGGTTATCACCGAAACATTTTGAAGATTTTGCCAATACCTATAAACGCTGGCAAAACAATAATGCGCCTTTAGGGGATGAGGCATACCATATTTTAGAGACCTTAACCCTGGGAAGATTACCTTCCGCTACAGCCGGTATTGGCAGTATGCGAATTGCCACCGAACAGCAACGTATTGAAGTCATTGGTGAATCGGGCGATCAATGGCATGAAGACGTGATAAAAGATAATCAGCTATTATATGTTCCTTATACTAAAACGGTAGTATTGGTAAATATTGACTTCAATAAAGAGAATAATAAAGAAACGACTGTTTCAGAACTTCTGTATCAACCGGTAGATAATAAAGGAAAATTGGTATTTTTAACTGATAACAGTCAAATAGGACCTGAATATGCCGTACTGAAATCAGATAATGCATGGACAGATTACCATATCAAAGTGAAAAAGAATAAAAATGGGGTTATTACCGATGAAATATTGCATATTAAAGGAAGAAAAAAAGTTGGACTTAATTTATCATGGACAGCAATGAATTTATATGATCTTGATGCAGATAGTCGCTGGTCATTCTATTATGGATTTGTATTAGGCGATAACCCAGATCTGTCTGGTGCATTATTCCACACCGAAGAACCGCTTATTTTATCACTCAATTACATATCTGACCCTAATGACCTTAAAGGAGAAATACGGACAAAATTCAGCTTTAATTTTACTTATGATGGCAATAACCCCTAACAATATAAAATAAATATCTCACTGATTAACACCTCAAAACATTTCAATAATCTCGCTATTATTTGAATATATTTTAGTATAATAGCAAACATAATATAAGGTGATAAAAATGGTAAAAAAATATAACCTATATAGTTCAGACGCTAATCTGGAAAGTACGAACATTCAATCAACAGGACCTTCCGTCGGTGATTTGAAAAACCGTTTTAAAGAGGGCAGTATTCCATTACAGACCGATTATGCCGATTTGATTAATATTGCCGATATCGGTCGTAAAGCCTGTGGTCAGGCACCACAACAAAATGGGCCAGGAGCAGGATTAAAACTGGCTGATGACGGTACACTGAATTTAAAAATGGGCACGCTTTCCAGCCCAGACTTTTCTCCATTAATACTCGAAAAGGATATTTTATCTGTAGATCTTGGTAGCGGTCTGATTAATAAACCCAATGGAATATGTGTTGGTCAAGGTAATGGTATTGTTGTCAATAATGATAATGTCGCGGTCAAGGCGGCTAACGGTATTACCGTTAATGGTAGCGGTGTGGCAATCAAACCCAATAATGGCATCAATGTTGATACTAATGGTGTCTCGGTAAAATCAAAAAATTCCACGATTAAAGTCGAATCCTCGGGGATATCGGTAGGAATTGGTTGGGGAGTAAAAATAGGGGGTGAAGGATTAGATATTAAAGCCAGTAATGGGATTAAAGTCGATGGTAATGGTGTTTCAGTCAAAGCCGGTTTCGGTATCACGGTTAATTCAGACGGTGTTAATATTGATGCCAATAAATTACTCTCCAAAGGAATGATTGTGATGTTTTCTGGTAGCAGTGCTCCTAGCGGCTGGGCTTTTTGTGATGGTAATAACGGAACCCCAGACTTAAGAAGCCGTTTTATCATGTGCGGTGAAACTGTTTCTGAAACAGGGAAAAGCAGTAATAAAGCCAGTGGAAGTGGGAGTGGAAAAAACGTTTCCAGAAATACAACATCAACTGCGGTTTCGGTCAATGTTAGCGTGCTAAACACAACATTAACAGAATCACAAATACCCAAGCATAAACACATTGAGAGCCTGCCTTATTATACCACTCTGGGATTCGCATATGATCATACGACTATAGGAGCAACTAACAACAAAATAGATAACTCAGTTAACGGACTTATATGGAAAAGGACATCTGGGCCAGACTATCATCCATACACATCAGATATAGGAGGTGGACAAGGACATAATCATAATGCATCAGCATCATCGCCTTCACATACTCATAACGTTGATGTCGTTCCGCCTTATTATCTTTTAGCTTTTATTATGAAACTCTAACTTCATCCCACACAGAAAGACTTAAATTATCTATTTTTTACTCATTACCAAGGATATATTGATATGACTTCGGAGCCAAATCTGTTAAATCGGATTACCATTACTATTGAAGCTAATAATCAACAGGTGGCTAAAAAAGTATTGCATGGCTCCCTGCTTAATCAGACCAATATAAATAAATTACTCAATTCATATTTTGATGAATATCATATTCATCAGAATATCGCTTTAGAGAAATTAACGCTGGACCTTGGTGAAATAAGTTTCCATGATTTTAATTCATTATTCCCGGCTCGCCTCAAAATTGCGCTGAATAAAGCGCTCAGCCAATATCAGACAAATAACCATAGGGAAGAAACTCTACTGAATAAACCAACATCCAATAAATTTACCGATAGGACCTCTTTATCCAGTGAAAATCATTTAATTAATGCAGAGAATTTCATTCATTTCTTATCTCAAAAAGGTCCACAATTCAATCCAATGGAGGTCATAACGGATAATAAAAATAGCGACATCAAGATTAAGCCATTAATCAATCAATTAATGCAGATAGAAAACCAATCAGCATTATTATTAGCGAAAGGCTGTTTATCTGAACAGGGTCTACAACGGCTTTTAGCTATCAGACAACCAGTCTTATTACTCGCCATTAACCGTAGATTATCCGCAAGAATAAACAAACCACAACATCAGGAGGAGCGTGTCTCCTCCGGGCAACTGATACTTAATGCACTGGAATATATACAGCGGCATAATACTCAGGAAATACCTAAACCTGATGCGAAAATCATCTCGCGTATTACCACTGAACTCGATAACGGTGTACTTAACACGGCACCTGTTATTACATTACTCCGCCAAGCTATAACCCGCAATATTCCATTAAACAATATCCCATTAAATCGTTGGCTAAAACAACTCTGGCAAACCGTTTCTGTTTCACAGCTTTGCAAAAAGCATCTGCCCGCTGACGAATATCAATATCTATTGGAATATTTTACGCTAAACCACACGGATAAAAATATATCCGATAAAAAACCAACCATTACTCCTGTTGATATTTCTAATATTCAGGCATACCAACACTTGCCGAAATATTTTACTGCAAACAATGCAGGCAAGAATAAATCTGATACAGAATCAACCATGAATAACGTTAATTTTTCAAATGTTCAACAACATCTGACCAATCAAAAAATAGTATCAGCACCCGATAAGACACCTATTATAGGCAATCATTATAACCCACATCAAACCAGCAATAAGTCACACTCTGGATGGGCTTTATTAACGGATAAAAATACATCCGATAAAAAATCAACCATTACTCCCATTGATATTGCTAATATTCAGACATACCAACATCAGGCTAATCAGCAAGTCATCACCGATGATCAAAAAATAGTATCAGCACCGGATAAGACACCGATTACAGGCAATCATTATAACCCACATCAAACTATCAATAGGCCATACTCTGGACGGACTTTATTATCGGAACAATCCCTGCCATACCAGATAAATAATGCCGGCATATTAATTCTGTGGCCGATGCTACCCACACTATTTAACCAGCTTGGTCTACTTGAGAAACAGAAATTCATTCATCGTCAAGCTCAGCTCAATGCTGTTGATTTACTTGACCATCTAATTTGGGGAACCGAGGAGAAACCAGCAGAAAGAAAATTACTGAATTATGTTCTGTGTGGGCTAATAGCCGATAAAGATATTGAATCAATCCCTATCGAGCCAGAAAAACAATTGATAGCAGATCAATGGCTGGATGCGGTGACTGGCCAACTTACCGGCTGGAAAAAATTAAGCCGTAATGATGTCCGGCAACTGTTTTTACAACGACCGGGTGAATTATTGACAGATGAGCAAGAAATCAAAATCACAATACAGCAACAGCCATTTGATGCGCTACTGATTGATTGGCCGTGGCCATTAAATATCGCCAGACTTCCCTGGTTGGATCGCCCTTTACGCATCGACTGGCAAAATATTTAGAAGGTTTATATGGATTACCTACCTACCCATAACCACCATATAGTGGCAGAATCACATTGGATTTATCCCCATTTGGAACGTATTGATCTGCGGTTACAGCATTATTATTACCAAAATAGTGACAAATACGATTCCTTGCCGGAAAGTTTTTTACTTACCGAAGATGAATTAGATCAGCGCTTGAAAAAACCACAGGGCATTCCCCATTGGCTAACTAAACCAAATAATATTGTTATTCCGCCAGAAACAGAAAAAAGCCCAACTATTGATCCATTATCAATTGATCTATTGTCAATATTAGTTGATCGTTTTGAACTGACTGAATTTGAGCGAGATGCCTTACTATTAGGTTTATTACCCCATTTTGACAGCCGCTATCATGCGCTATTTGCTGCTCTGCACGGTAGCAGTAGAAAACAGTGGCCTACTTTTGCTTTAGCAATTAACCTATTCAGCCAACGCCAAAGTGATCGACAATTACTGCAAAACAGTTTCTTACCGCAAACACCATTAATCAGTCATCAACTATTACGGCTCAATAATCACGAAGAATCTATCTGGCTACAGACGCAATTTTTAACTCACAACGCGGTCTGGCATTTTCTATCAGGCCAGCAGGTCATTCTACCACCGCTAATAACCTGTGCTTATTGGCATTCTCCTGCCTCACATCGTTGGTATCCTCAAGCCCTTTATCATTCATTCGAAAAAATATTATTGAATCAAACCGACGAAATACGTCCATTGGTGATACTTAGAGGAAAACAGGACAGCGCCAGAGAATTAGCGGTAAGCCATATTATGGCATCTCATAACATAAGGACTTTAACTCTTGATTTAGCCCGCCTGCCAGACGAAGACAATATAACGGTAATAACTCACTTACTGACGGATGCCGTGCGGGAAACCCGGTTATATGATGGCTGTTTATTAATTCGCAACTTTTCTTTATTCACAGAGAAAAAGAAAATATTAAATAACGAATTATCCACTTTACTAAATCAACCCAAATTACGCGTGGTTTGTCTGGCAGAACCACAAGACTCATTAATCTGGATTAAACATCTGCCAATGGTACAAATTGATATGCCCGCTGCTACTCTGGCAGACAAAAAAACCATGCTGGAAGCCAGTTTACCGGATAATATCGTTCAGAAAATAAATATCCCTCAATTATGCCAACGTTTTTCATTCACCGCAGAAACATTACCGCTCATTCTTAAAGAAGCACATCAATACCAAATACTCCGACAACCAGCAGGTCAATTGGAAGAAACTGATCTGCGTAAAGCATTAAGTTTCCGTGCTCAACAAAATTTCGATAAATTAGCTCAGCGAATCACCCCCAAACGCCGCTTTAATGATTTAGTCATTTCAGATGCATTAACACAACAATTAAAAGAAATTATTGCCGCCATTCATTATCGTGACCAAATTCTTAGTGCTGGCTTTCAGGAAAAAATCGGTTATGGTACCGGTATTAGTGCGCTATTTTATGGCGAATCCGGGACCGGCAAAACCATGGCCGCCGAAGTGATTGCCGGGCATCTTGGCGTTGATCTGGTTAAAGTCGATCTCTCTAGCGTGGTGAATAAATATATTGGTGAGACAGAAAAAAATATCTCCCGTATTTTCGATCTGGCCGAAGCAGATTCCGGCGTACTATTTTTCGATGAAGCCGATGCGCTATTTGGCAAGCGTAGTGAAACCAAAGACGCCCAAGACAGACACGCTAATATTGAAGTTTCTTACCTATTACAACGACTGGAAAATTATCCGGGATTAGTCATTTTAGCCACCAATAATCGCAGCCATTTAGACAGCGCATTTAATCGTCGTTTTACCTTTATTACTCGCTTTACTTATCCCGACGAAATGTTACGTAAAAAAATGTGGCAAACAATCTGGCCTGAACAATTGCAATTATCTGATGAACTTGATCTTGAACATCTGGTTAAACGCACTGATTTAACCGGTGCTAATATCAGAAATATTGCTTTATTAGCATCCATGTTAGCGAAAAATGATCATTGCGAACAAATCGAAAACAAACATATAGATCGAGCGGTTACTCTCGAATTAAACAAAACTGGCCGGCTAATTTTTTAAAACCTAACAAGATTGGAGTCAACATGACAACGATAATTGCTTCTGACAATGCTATTATTGAAATTAACCAAGCATTAAATACTATTTTATCCCAGTATTTAAATATTAATGGCAATAAAATTGATATCCGCTTTGATCTACCCGAAATTAACTCCATTCAACCGGAACCGACAGTAAGCGTATTTCTTTACAATATACATGAAGATTTACAATTACGCTCTGCTGAACCAAGACGTTATAATCCAGCAACCCGTTCATTATTACCCGGCTGGGTAAATATCAATTGTAACTATTTAATTACTTACTGGGATGCGAATAAACCATCGAGCGACAGCTCCAGTCCAGACAGTCAACCCAATAATCAAGCCGCACAAGTCATGACACGGGTTTTAAATGCCTTGATAAATAATCGTCAATTAACCGGCATTCCCGGTGCCTATACCCGGGTTATTCCACAACAGGAAAATTTAAATAGTTTGGGTAACTTCTGGCAAGCGCTTGGCAATCGCCCACGCCTCTCTTTATTATATTCCATTACCGCCCCCATGAAACTCCAAGACATTAAAGAAGATATTACACCAATTAGCCAAATTTCCGCTTCTGTGGATCAGAAGCCAAACCTGGATAATTCACAAATCAATCAAGCTCTGGCAGATAAATTGTGTACCGATTTAGGTGGCACCGAAGATATTCGCCTTGCGCTGGCTAAAGTTAATCTGATCACCGAACCAACAACAGATAATAATTATAATCAGGAAAATGAAAATGTTGTTCTTGAAGTCTCCGGCATGACCCTTTCAACCTATTTACCTAAAATAAAAGATATTCTCTCAACCTGGAAAAATAGTCAGAGTGCCATAATTAAGATAAACGGCATAGGTATTATTATTGTTGAAGAAAATGCTGATAAATTAATTGGAATTTAGCATTATCCAGCCTATTGTGATAGGTAAAACGCACTATATCACAATCATTTCCATACATTAAACATTCAATTTCCATACATTAGATATTCAATAAAGGTGATAATATGCCAAACAAAAAATACAGTGAAAATACTCATCAAGGAAAAAATCCTCTAATGAAATCAGGGGCGAATAATGAACATGATCTACAAGATTCCCCATTAGGCATCGGATTGGATTTAAATAGCATGCTGGTAAATAGCTCTACCAGTTTAAGTCAAATCCAGGATTATTCATTTTGGAAAGAAAACATTTCCGAATATTACAAATGGATGGTTGTCGTTGAATCTCATTTAAAACAATTGGACTGGACCTTAAAATCAATGGATTCGCCTGAATCTGCCGGAACTAACGTAGCCAAAAATATGGGTGTTACTGCACTGCAATCTCTATTAAATACCGGAAGCAGTATAGCCGGCGGCGCTATTGGAGGAGCCATAGGGAGCGCGATAGCACCGGGTGTTGGCACTATAGCTGGCGCGGGTATTGGTGCATTAGCCGGAACCGGATTAAATTACCTTAATGACACCGCTATGAGTAAATTAAGTAAGAAGCTTGAAATCGCTCATCCTTACCCTAAAACAAGAAACATGATACTTGATATCAATAATTACGATAAAAACCCGATCATTAAAGCAATCAAAAAAAACGTCAACAAAGACAACTTAAAAGTCACGGCGGGCAGTTCATTAACATCGAAACTTGTAGGAACAGTCACCTCACCAATAAAATTTCCTGCCTATAAATTTGCTGAGCTGGCTGTATCACATCATAGGGCATTAGAAGGATTGAGTGACGATAAAGCCAGACATATATTAGATTTCACCAATAGTATCCGTGAAGTTCTTAAGGAAAGCCATTCTGATGCCGTTGCATTTATGCGTAAGAATTATGGCGATAATGCAATGGGTCTTTCTGGATTTTCTTCTAAAATAAAGAGAGAAAAATTAACCTTGAATACATTAGCAAAGACAAAAAATGAAATAGAAAATAGAATTAATAGCATCAATAAACAAACATTGAAAGTTTCTTCAAGAAGTCGAAATGAATAATTAATCTGTATTAACTCAGATTTACCAATACCACAGAGTTAAGCTCGTTAATCCTCTTAACGAGCTTATACCTGTTATCTTTCAAGTTGCCTCTTTGTTGGCTGCACTCTCTTACCCCGGTCACATAATTTGCTATGCCCCCAGGGATTCGCTCCCTTGCCATCGCGATCCATCTTGAAATCTATTGGGTATATTATCATTCTGTTGCCAGTAAAAATAATCCCGCCAGCAATTCTTCCCCCTCTTTTACCATTTCCAACAATAAGTTACCTTTAAAATTCACCTAAAATAAACCTGATAAACAAGCGCTATACAGAAAATAATATATACCCGTCATCTTTCAAGTTGCCTCTTTGTTGGCTGCACTCTCTCACCCCGGTCACAGAGTTACCTATGCTCCCGGGGATTCACGCCCTTGCCGTCACGATGCATCTGAAATCCATAGGGTATATAACTAAGATATTATACTACTGACTCACAACTTGATCTTTAGGGTTAAATGTAAATACAGCATCTGTTGCCTGTTTTACATTTATACCTTTAGGTAATTTGATTTGAACAATAGGTAAAAATTTACCTGTCGCATCTTTATAATCACGTTGATCTTTTTGTGCATTAACTAAACCTGGATTTTCTGAATAAAAAAGGGCTTCAATAGGTATTGTTTGTGGCTTATTCTCATCCCAAGGTTGAACGACTATCTCATTATAATTTAAACCATTACCATGATAAGGCATTGCAAGCAATGTTTGATAAAAAGCATCTGCTGGATTTTTGGCCGTCGGTCTAACATCAAATGCACAGATTCCCCCTGCCGATTTTCTTGCAATCGCTTTATTTAATTGATGAGCGGTGAAAACACCAAAATCTTGGCATGATTTCCCATCTGAAGGTTTAGGCGGTGCACCACAGTAATTTCCCTGACGCGCCCAAGTATTGGCATCAAGAACATAGGAGCATAATACAGGAACTTTAACCTTATCTTCAGGGGCCATCTGTTCAGGAAAAAGAATAAAACCATTAATGCTAGCAAACGTATTGCCAAATTTAGCATCTTTTCTTAAATATGAAAAAGAAACTCCATTATTTTTTATAGAAGATGGATTTAACTTCCAAAATTTAAATCCAGGCCGAGTCCCTCTCATCAAAACTCCAGAACAAAGAAAAGCAGGTGATTGGGCATCACCACAATCTTTAACGGTATTATTATATTGTTGAGTTAATATATTAGAAATATCGTTTTTTCCATCAGTTTCATTTCCCGTTTGAGTGAAAGCCAAAGTATTTGCTGAAAAAAAGGCAATACTAAGGAGCAAACCTACGATAGGCTTTTTCATAAAATCCTCACTTAATTTAAATTAAAGTATGATAATTGAAATTAAATTGTTTCTTATTCACTTCCTAGTAGAGTTTTTCACTATTTTTTTTATATCACAACTATCAAATTTGATAGTTGTTCTAGTCAATTATTGGACTAGTCTTAGTATTAACGTTTTGAAATACTTAACAATACTCAGGTTAAATTATGATTAATTTATATGAATTTTATTCGGATTGTGTTGTTGAGGAGTTTAATGATCTTCATTTTGTTATTAAAACTATTCAATCTATTACTGATATAGAATGGTACTCTCTCTTTTACTCTTCAACTAAAAATAATATTAAAGAGGCAAATTTCATTACCAATAATGATCAATTAGCCTTGAAATATCAAAAAGAAAAGTATATCAATAAAAATCCCGTTTTTGAATATTGCATAAAAAATACTATCCCTTTCATATGGGATTGCAATAAAATAGAAAAAAAATCACTTTTTTTCCATAAAATTAAAAATTATGGAATAAACCATGGTATATCTTTTCCCATGCATGGTATTAATCATGAGTTTGGAATTTTAACTTTATCCTTTTATTGCAACGAAGAGGGCTATATAAGGACAATAAATAAAAATTTCAATCAACTAATGGCATTAAGAGATATAATACTAAATTATTTAATTATTTTAAAAAACAAAAAAAACAACATTAAATTAAGTGAAAGAGAAAAAGAAGTTTGTTCTTGGTATTTAATTGGAAAAACAACATGGGAAATATCACGTATACTTAATTGCTCAGAAGCAAATATTAATTTTCATTTTAAAAGAATTAGAGAAAAATTTAATGTTAACTCTAGAGGTGCAGCCATAATAAAGGCCATTGAAAATGGCCAAATAGAGTTATGAAGCCTTGTTTTACTATCAAATCTGATAGTTGTGATATAAAAAAAATAGTGAAAAACTCTACTAGGAAGTGAATAAGAAACAATTTAATTTCAATTATCATACTTTAATTTAAATTAAGTGAGGATTTTATGAAAAAGCCTATCGTAGGTTTGCTCCTTAGTATTGCCTTTTTTTCAGCAAATACTTTGGCTTTCACGCAAACGGAAAATAAGACCGATGTAAAAAATAATATTGCCAATATATTAACCCAACAATATAATAATACCGTCAAAGATTGTGGTAATGCTCAATCACCTGCTTTTCTTTGCTCTGGCGTTATATTACGGGGCACTATACATTCAAATGATTATAAATTTTGGCAACCTAGCCCATCATCTATAAAAAGTGGTGGTGTCTCTTTTTCATATTTAAGGAAAGACGCTAAGTTTAAACGCTTAGCTTATGGATATAAAAATGGATTTATTATTTTTCCTGAACATATCGCACCTGAAGATAGAGTCGACTTTTCTGTATTGTGTGCATTTCCTATTGATGGCTATACAAATGAGAGGGCGAATCAAGGTTGTGGTGAAAATATTACTAAGGCGAAAGATAAAGGTAAATCTTGCCAAGAACAAAATGTGACGAATTCCGATGATTGGATAAAAAATTATAGGAAAGTAAACTCTCAAGATTTTTTTCAATGTGGATTTAATGTTACTAAAGATGTCAATAATCCGGCTATAGCTTTCTATCAAATGTTAGAAAGTATCAAAAAACTTCCACGTACTCCTAATACTCCACCAAAACAGAATGAAATCAGAATTTCAACCTGGGAAGAAAGTGATCCTAATAAATTACCTATTGAAGCCCTTTTTTATTCAGAAAATTCAGGTTTAGCTGATGCCCAAAAAGATCAGCGTGATTATAAAAACGCAACAGGTAAATTTTTGCCTATTGTTAAAATGCTACTACCAAGAACTTTAAATGAGGATGCATTATTCAAATTTAATATTAAAGATCAAGTTATTAATCCATAAACGATTATTGGATTACTGTAAGCTCTATTTTTCATACTGAGCTTATACCCTATGGATTTCAAGATGCATCGCGGCGGCAAGGGAGTGAATCCCCGGGAGCATAGCAAACTATGTGACCGGGGTGAGCGAGTGCAGCCAACAAAGAGGCAACTTGAAAGATAACGGGTATACATGTAATCCACCTTCACTCTTCATGATAAAACAAAACTCCACTTTGACATCCTCCTCATCCTAAAGAAAATGTCACAAAAGGCCAGCATTGAAAATAAAACCAATCCACTTATCCAAGTAATAAAAATAACCCTATTCATTATCCCCGACTTGCCATACTTGAAATTGAATAATCAGAGAAAATAAACATCCATTAACAATCTCTGTTATTAATTAATGTTGTATATAAAAATCCCCCGCCCATAATTGTTTTGTTTCATTGGAAATTATTTAAATAACCATTGGTTAAATTTTTAAATATAAACAATAACATCTATAAATCATGTTATTGCGGTAGCTATACTTTTCAATAAAAACTAATGAAGGTAAAGAAATAAACGCTTTTTATATTTTAAATGCAAATAGTAAATAAAGGAAAAAATCATCAATTTCATTGTTGAACAAAACAACTCAATATCATATACAAGGTGATAAAAATGGAAAAAGAATATAACCGGTCCACTTTAGAATCCAATATAGAGAATACCAATACTCTGGATCGCCATGAAATTGGTAAAACGCCCGGTCGGACTGATAACCCACATTCAGCACGAAAACCGGGTGATGACTATACACAGGCAATAAAAATTAACCCTGACGGCGGCTTAAAAGTAGATAAAGATGGACTAAATGTAAAAGCGGGTAATGGTATTAAAGTAGACAGTAACGGCATCAGTATTGATCCCAATAATATTCTGCCAAAAGGAATGATTATGATGTTCTCCGGTATGGATGCTCCTACCGGCTGGGCTTTTTGTGATGGTAATAATGGAACCCCAGATTTAAGAAGTCGTTTTGTCATGTGCGGTGAAACTCTTTCTGAGACAGGAAAAAGCAATAGTAAAGCCAATGGTAGTGGCACCGGAAAGAACTTTTTCAAAAATACAACATCAACTGCGGTTTCGGTAAATATTACTGTGGGAAATACAATATTAACAGCGTCACAAATACCCAGTCATAACCATATTGGGGGTATGGCTTATCTTGCTCCTATTGGAATGAGATATGGCTATTTTAGCCCTAGCCCTGGTGGCGGTGATGCTAAACAAATAAATAATAGCTCTGACACAGTAATGAATTTTAACCACTCGCCTCTTTACGCATATACATCAAACACCGGGGGAGGACAAGGACATAATCACCCGGCAACAGCATCATCCCCTGCACATAATCATAATGTTGATATTATTCCACCTTATTATTTACTGGCTTTTATTATGAAACTTTAATTCCGATGCACCAAAAAGATTTAAATTACCTCTTATTTTCTAATTACAAAGGATATATAACAATGAATATATCTAGTTATTTCTTCCTGAATGAAGAAAACATTAAGTTCAATAATCAATGTTTAAATACATACATTGGTTATCCCCAACCCATCAGTAAAGATTGGCCCAACCTGCCTGCCGGGTTTCAAAGATATATTGACGATATTATTAATTTAAATGGTTTTTTATATTTTTTTAAAGGTTCACTATATCTTAAATTCGATATCGCGAAAGCACAGGTCGTTGATGGACCGAACTTCATTATAGATGGCTGGCCTGGATTAAAAGGAACAGAGCTGGAAAATGGAATAGATGCCGCCATAGAATTGACTACCAACACCGTTTGTTTCTTTAAAGGCAGACATTGTATAGATTACACCATCGATTTACACACAATTAAGACCAACACTATTTCAGAACGGTGGGGAATGACTGAGAAATATGTAGCATTTAGTAGCAATCTGGATGCCATTATTTCATGGCCAGATATCGATGGAAATTTTATTTATTTTTTCAAAAATGATTCTTTTATTCGGTTCGACCCAAATTTGAATGCACTTGATGCCGGGCCAATCATCATCTCCAGCGATAATGAGGGTTGGAGAGGGTTAACCTTCAAAAATATTCAAGCGGCAGTATCGGTCGATACCGATTTATTAGGCAGTCACCGAGACAATAGTGGAGGCAATAGTAAAGTCTGTAATGGAACATGTGGTACTAATGACACGGGTAAACATTGTTTCCAGTTACCTTTAAGTATTAGATTCGGCCTGATAGCCTACGCTAATACAAATATTCCGCAAACTGTAAAAGTATATATTGACGATCTTCTGGTAGATACATTAACCGGTACCAGTAAAGGACAAAATAATTTAATGGCGACTAAAGCCTACACATCAGGTACAGGAAAAATCTGTATTGAGATTGAAGGGGATGGCAAACCATGCAAGCTTCGTTATTTCGATAATATATTTGATGGAAAACCGGGAACAGCTATTATCAGCGCTGAAAATGGTACCAATAGTCATTACAATGATAGCGTAGTGTTCTTGAATTGGCCTCTGACATAAACTAAAAATACTCGGTTTCGAATAATTATTGCGCCCTCCGTGGCGCATTTTTTCCTACTCATATGACTACCGTAAAATAAATAGTAGTATTTGGAAGAAATACAGTAATTTTGCCGGACATTTATTCAAGCTCACTCTGGCTCAGACCGGTGGTTTTCATCACTGTTTCACAATCGATTCCGCTGTTCAGCAATGCATGAGCAATTTTTAACGTTGCTTCTTGACGTCCTTCCTGACGCCCTTCCTGACGTGCTTTATGTTCCAATCTTTGTGCTATTGTCATCAGTACCTCCTCATACCTCGGGGACTGTTCTGCCAGTCGCCGTAAGATCCTCTTCTCACACGAATCGTTGAATGCTGATTGAGAACTATCAAGACGAGTTAGTGGCGTATTTGCTCCAGTTCGTTCTGGCTCAGACCGGTGGTTTTCATCACTGTTTCACAATCGATTCCGCTGTTCAGCAATGCATGAGCAATTTTTAACGTTGCTTCCTGACGCCCTTCTTGACGCCCTTCCTGACGCCCTTCTTGACGTCCTTCTTGACGTCCTTCTTGACGCCCTTCCTGACGTCCTTCTTGACGTGCTTTATGTTCCAATCTTTGTGCTATTGTCATCAGTACCTCCTCATACCTCGGGGACTGTTCTGCCAGTCGCCGAATAAAACCCTCTGGATCGGCGGTATCTCCCACCTGTAATAAGTAGTTTAGCACGCTTTTTAGCTGTTCATCCGTATAGTAATCATACGTCAGCAGTATAACCAACTCTTGCAGCAGCTCTGCCATATCTCGCTGCCGGATATGCTTTTGCACCATTTCCAGTAGCGCGACCCGTTTGTGCGTCAAGATTTCATCATCCGGGATTACCGTCACATCTACCAGCGGGAATTTATTGGAATAGATTTCCTCCGCCAGGGCCGGATCATCGAAACAGTCGAGCCAATTGGTACTCCAAGGATACGGCTGTATTTTACCGTGATAGAACAACACCGGAATGACCAGCGGCAATTTTTCATGTCCCTGCTCCAGATGCCGTTGCATGGCTGAAATACCGTAGCGCATTAATCGAAATGCCATCATTTTGTCCGGGGAACTTTGGTGCTCGATCACACAATACACATAACCGTCACCCTGAGCCGTTTTCAATGAATACAAAATGTCGGAATAATGCGCCCGCAGATTGTCTTCAATAAACGACCCTGATTCCAACCGCAGTGTATCCAGATCACAAACTGCCCGTAATGTCGCAGGCAAATGTATCTCCAAAAAGTCTCTGGCAGTATCAATATGACTTAAAAACTGTTTAAAAACAGCGTCATGTGGCGTTGGTGTATTTTTTCTCTTCATCGGTGAATGGTAGCATACTTTCTTTTATATTGAAGGAATATTAAGCAAGAAACCAAGAGGACTGAGATGTCTTGAATTTTCTTTGACAAAAACTTTGATCGTATCTCAGATACTTTAATTTCCTTCTTAAGCGAAGTTCAGGTTAGTTACCTTTCCTGCAAATTTCCGCTATTTACCTGCTCCAATGATTTAAGTAAATGTTTTGCATTAGCGGATGAACGTAGTAAATAAGCAGTTTCTTCAAGGCTTGCATATTCTGCACTTGAAATAATAACGCAATCACCGCCGTTTTGTCTGGTAATCAATATTGGTGTACAATCCTGAACAACTTGATCCATTATCGAAGCAAGATTTCCCTTTGCAACGCTATATATTGTCTTCCGCATAATATGCCTTTTTCACCGTAGTATAAATATCATACAAAGATTGTATGACAAAATAGTATAATATCAAGCTAAACATCTATATGTGCCATCCGTGGCGCACTCTCTTTATTCGCACGATCCCTATCCGCCCATATGTAAAAGTTGATAGCTTTATCTGATTGCAAATCACCTTTGATTTGCACTATGTTACTTGACCAATTCTAGTTAAAATAATAAAATAATGGTCAATAAATAGGAGGTTTTATGAACACCGCAACCAAACAACGTAATTTGAATGAGCTACAGGTGTTACTGCAAAAACGCTTTGACATAATATTCGGCTCATTGATGCCTGAGTTTGCTGAAAAGGCGAAGGCCAGCAATGCTCTTGTTCTTCCGGATAGCGAACTTTTTGGGCTGCTGTACTCAACCGTACTTGAAAAGAGTGCCAGGACTCCCGATCGCGAACTCCGCAAACTAAAGCGTCGCGCTGAGAACCTGTCCAATTTTTATAAGGAAATTGAGCGCATGGGTGGCGTAATTAAAGCAGTAGATGTTGCTGATATTCTCGGTATCACGCGTCAGGCCGTTAATTTGCGAGTGAAGGGAAATAAGCTGCTCGCTTTCAAGAAGAATAGTGATCATGTCTTCCCGCTCTTTCAATTCAAAGAGGGGGGACTGTTACCTCACTTTGAAGACGTCATGAAAGCAATGAGCAATGATATCGGGCCTATTTCCAGAATATCGTTTTTGACTACCCCCTTGAGCGACAAGAACGGTAAAGGGAAAACCCCTATCGAGATCATGAAAGAAGATAGCAGCATTGATGATGTTTCAAAAATGCTTCGTGCAGCGAAACAGATGGGCGAACAGATCGCCAGTTAAAAGCGTGTCCTTTCGAAAAGGACACGCCTAGTACAAACTTAAAGCGGGACAACCTTGAATCGAAGCACGTCTTCGAGCAGTTCTTCAGCCGTGATGCTGGAGTATTTCCAGTTCGATGGCATGTATTCTGAATCGTGGTATTCCGCGAGATTCTTCATTCCTACATCTTCAAACCTTTCTTCATCCGATTCCCAGACTGCATAGCAGAAATCAGTGGAAGGAAAATGCCTCGATAAGTAACAAACACCGTCAAACTTATCTCTGGCGAGCTTGTAGAGGCACGCAATTACTCTCTGTGTCACCGTGTAGTCATCTCCGACTGAGACGTCTAACGTAATGTGCAGCATTCCCAGAAGTTTCCCCACATCGACAAAAACGAGTGGCCGGAGTGGGCGAATCAGACACATTCGTGAGTTTTCAATAACAGACTCCTCAACGAATTTCCGCCCATCTTTATGTATCAGGCGCCCAAAACTTTCAGCAAGCGCTGAAACGGCCTTGTCTGCCATGTAGCAAACACCAAAAGTATCATCAGGAGCGTTATATCGACCGTCACCAGTGGAGAAATTTATAGCCGATGGCCATTCTTTCCTCTGCCAGCGTTTTAAGTCCCCATTACCAGGTGAATGCGTCGGTAATGAATCATCTTCAAAGATTGCCGTAATTTCTTGATCTAAATTTGGATAGTCAAACTTTGAAAGAGAAGTCTCCTTTGTTTGCATTGTGAGGTACCCCCATAAATAAGTTTCGCCATAGGCTTTTCCTTAATGTTTTTTTGAAATGGTGCCGTGTGCTTGCCCACTGACACCGCTATACCGTGATTGGCTCGATAATTATACGACAATTAAGGTGGTTTTAAATTGATTGATTTTTTGGGGTTTATTAGACCACTACATTTCTCGTATTAATAATACCGAATCTAATAAGCAAAAAATAACGGTACAACCTCAAGCTAAATATCCATTGCGCCATCCGTGGCGCACTCTCTTTATTTTCCCTACTTACAATTACCGAAAAGCATCCATTTAATTAAGCGGTAGCATCTGAAATCAATTGGGTTGCCGGCACATCCTGTCCAAATCCTCGCAACCCTACCACATGCACATGTTCGTGGTTTTTAAATACCTTACGCACCAGTTTATAGGTGGTCCCTTTTTCAGGACTGATATTTTCCGGGGCAGCGATAATCAATTGCATTTGCAGACGCTCACATAATTCAAACAAAGTAGCGATAGATTTAGCATCCAAACGCGCCGCTTCATCAAGGAATAACAATCGACAAGGGGAAATATCTTTACCACGCAAACGGCGGGATTCTTCTTCCCAACTCTGCACCACCATCACCAAAATCGACATGCCGGTACCGATCGCTTCACCTGTCGATAGCGCCCCACTCTCTGCTTTTAACCAGCCATCCGATCCACGGTTAACTTCAACATCCAGTTCCAAGTAGTTACGGTAATCCAACAACTCTTCACCTATAGTTTGCGGCAAGCGCTGTCCCATATCCACTTGCGGATTCAGACGCTGATAAAGTTTTGCCATTGCTTCCGAGAAGGTTAATCGCTGGCTGTTAAAGAGATCCTGATGCTGTTCTTGCTGTTCAGAAAGCACATCCAGCAATAGCGCGTGGCTTTCACGCACATTGACATTCAACCTCACACCACGAACCTGTCCGAAGGAAACAGCTTGCAGCCCTTGGTTTAGCATGCGGATACGGTTCTGCTCGCGCTGAATGGTTTTGCGGATAATATTCGCCACACTCTTCGAACTGATGGCGAGTTTTTGCTCGCGAGCGGTCAGCTCTTCCGTCAGACGGGCCAGTTCAATTTCCATCTGTTCAATGGCATCAACCGGATCGTCAGTGCGGATAATATCTTGACGAATGCGTTCACGCAGGTGCTGATAAACCGCAATGAAAAACTGAATCTTACGTTCCGGGCGTTTTGGATCTTCAGACAAACGCAGCGCATCGCGTAGATGTTCGTTATCGGACACCGCCAGACGCAACGCACCCAGTGCCTTATCCGACATGGAACGTAACGCGCCACCCTCCATATACGCCAGTTCACGGCGATGCAGACGACGCTCAACGCCATTGTCTTTCACCATGCGCATCACCGCACACCAACCCGCTTTGGCAGAAACCACCTGTTCACGGATTTGATAGTAATCACGTTCCAGCTTACGCAGTTTTTTCTGCAAGCTATCCATTTCCGCTTCGCAAAAGGCGATCTGTTTCTCAAGTTGGTTGACTCTGGAACGGTTAGCGCTAAGTGCCTCATGCAGTTGATCACGACGCTCGCGGGCGCGCATTTCTGCATTGGCATCCGCCCGCACACCAATCTCTTTCATCTCTTGGTGCAACTCTTTCAGCATATCCTGTTTGGTTTCGTAAGAGCTTTTTAGCGATGCCAGCACTTGGTTAAATTGGGAATACTGCGCTTGCTGTTGACGCAATTGTTCGCGGGCGCGACTGCGGTCCGATTCTGCATGTTCCAGACGCTGACGCAGTTTATCATTCAGATCCGCATTTTCACTGAGCATACCGGCAGAATCGCTGTAGCTAAAATGCGCACGGCGCTGCACCACTTCCACCAGCGCAAAAGCCTGTTGTTTAACCTGATGCTGACTCTGTTTGGCTGTTTCATAGTCCTGTTGCAACTGTTCATGCTGCTGTGGATCGCTTTGCAGAACCGCAACCATCGGCTCCAATTTCGCCAGTGCCGAGCCATGTTGTTGCAGGAAACGAGCTGCTTCTTGCGCTTCATCCAGCTCTTCACGTATTTCTTCTACGCGATCGATTAAGGTTTCATCCAGCAATAGCGTAACTTGAGGGATCAGGCGATTTAATGTCGTCAGGCTCTCTTTAGCCTGAGTATATTGCTGACGCTGTTGTTGGGTCTGCTCTTCAAACCGGGATAGTTCACGTTCCAGTTCCGTGTGACGCTGCCTTAGTTCACGGATTTCCGCTTCCGGATCGGTATCAAATGCCACAGAGAGGTGTTTACCCACAAACTGGCTGAATGCCTGATGCGCACGCTGAATTTTCTGCACATCAAAAGAGAGCGTGGCATAACGCTCTGCCAAGGTATCTCGTTCCAGATTCAAGGCTTCCAGACGGTTTTCTCTGGCGGCACGACCAAACAATGGCAATTCAGGATAACGGGAATAACGCCATTGACGATCAGACGATTTGACCAGTACCGCATTCGCCTGCTCTTCGGCATTAAATACGCTGTCATCAAAGGATTGTGGATCACCTTCTATTAAGTAGAGATCTTCCGGGCAATCTTCCAGCGTTTCAAGATGTGGACGTACTAAGGAAAGATCGGGCACCACAATGCCATGTCGAGCTGGCCCATACAAGGCAGAGAAGTACGGTGCATCATCAATGGTGATGTCGTCATAAATTTCTGACAGCAAAACTCCACCGAAACGTTCCGCCAGCGCAATCATCCGGCTATCTTCCGCTCCGCTCGGTTGACTGAGGCGCTCGATCTGCTTTTCCAACTCACGTTTTTGCGCCGCAACTTCATCTCGCTCTACCGTTGCCTCACGTTCACGTTCAAGCAACTGCTGCATATATTCCGTCACGTCATTACTGCTCGCCAGCGCTTCACCATTCTGTTCACACAGTTGGCTCAGGGTATCCTGCGCAGCCAGCCAGACCGGGGCACGGGCAGTCAGTGACTGAATTTTCTGTTTCAGTTGTTCAAGCGCCTGACGCATCTCCATACGGCGTTCACCGCTTTCATTAACGCTTAAGCTTAGTGCTTCCTGCCGTGCTTCAAGTTCACTCTGTAACCCTTCTAGATCTTCGGCCTGATATTGCTGCCCCTGACGTTTACAAAATTCGTTTAATAAAAACTCTGCATTTTGTTGGTTGGTCAGGCGTTGCTCCAATTCAGCCAATCGCATCCGCAATGGTTGCACCCGATCCGCCAGATGTTGCTGTGACGACCAGTCACGCAGCAATTCACGAGCACTCTGCCACGCTTCACTGCGGCTGATTTCACCCACCATGTTTTTAACCAGTTGATATGCCTGCTCAAACTGGCTATGAGCCGCATCTGCAACACTTAATTTCTGTTCCAATGTCAGCAGGGATTCTGTCGCCTGCTGCTCTTTAGCCTGAAAAGTTTCCAACCATGCTTCTGCATTATCAGCGGCAAGATCCGGTAGCCGACAAAGCTCACGAGCACGTTCCAGCGCTTGTAACGCCTGTTGATACTGAATAGCGCGGGTTTGCTGAACATCCAGTGCTTGCTGGTAATCTGCCAACTGGCTTTTCAGCTCATCGACTTCCTGTTCTGCCGCTTCCGCTCTGGCTTCATATTCAGCTTGAAGTTCCGCTGCTTCTTCAACAACCTCAGTCTGCTCTTCCAGACGGTAGGAGAGTTCTTCCAGATCTCCCTGATAACGGTCAATTTTTTCCTGCTGGCGCATGGCTGTCTGCACCAGATTCAGGTGATCACTGGCGGCCTGATGATCAGCTTCTAAATCAACAGAAGCTCCACTCTGTTCCTCCAGTTCCCGCGCCATTTCGACATGACGATACCGTTCGGTTGCCAGTTGCCTATGGCTACCAAATAGCTCTCCACGCAATGCCAGTGCTTGATCCAAATAAGTACGCCGCTCATTGGCGTGGCGCATATAGTCAGCAGAAACGTAAGCAGTTGCTTCGGTGATCAAGTGTTTGAACAGATCGCGATCAGATTGAGTTACCCGGATAGCTTCCAGCGTTATACGGTTTTCACGCAGTGCCGCTTCCATATCCTGAAATGCCTTGCGAACACCACTGTTTTCCGGCAACAGGTAATCACGCAGGGAACGGGTAATGGCGCTGGAAATACCGCCGTACAGGGAAGCTTCGATCAGACGATAGAATTTACTACGGTCACTGGCTGAACGCAGGCGTTTGGGTATCACCCCCAAATCAAACATCAGCGCATGATAATCGGTAATAGAGTTAAATTGTTTGAACTGCACGCCTTCCATTTCATCAAGGCGATCTTTCAGTTCATTCAGTGGCAATACACGTGCCTGTCTTTCACCCACATTTTCAGTTAATAGCTGCGTAGGTTGCATAGCAGTTGGCAAGCCTTGGATCATAAAGGGTTTGATGTCAACCTTACGGTCACGTCCCGCCACCTGTTGCAATCTCACCCCGACCACCACCCGCTGATGGCGGGAGTTAATCACATCCAAGGTTGAGTAACAGACCCCCGCCCGCAATTTGCCGTGCAAACCTTTATCACGAGAACCGGAAGTGGCACCGGCTTCGGTGGTGTTACGGAAATGCAACAAGGTTAAATCAGGGATCAGCGCGGTGACAAAAGCCGCCATCGTGGTAGATTTACCCGCCCCATTACCGCCTGATAAGGTTGTGACTAATTCATCAAGATCAAATGTTCTGGCAAAAAAACCATTCCAGTTAACCAGCGTCAGTGAACGAAATTTACCGCGTTCAATCATGGTTGTTCATCTCCCGCATCTTCTGCTGAGTTATCCGGTGTTTCATCATTTTCACTATCATCAAGCGACAAGCCGCCTTCAATCGGCATTGCCTCACCGTCACGGATCATCCTCAGTTGTACTTCACGAGGATCGTCGCCACTGCGCACATCCGCACCAAAACGGAATACCGCCTCAGTAATGGTAAATTTGTTGTTGTCATTTGGCAGGATATAGACCATCCCCAGACGACGCAGACGGTTCAGTGTCGTGCGCACTTTTTCCTGCAATTTCTGTTTATCCAAATCGGAACCGGAAGAGCGCTGGTTGACAAACTTCATCAACTTGCCCTCATCGGCCAGTGAGATCAGCTCTTCGTACAGCTCTTGAGCAGTAAAAATCCCCTGATTAGCCAGCCGTTCCGGGCTGAGATAGAGATAACAGAGAATTTTTCCTACCATCATATCCAGCTCTGATAATACCGAGCGCGGGATCAATGTGGTCGAACGGGGACGCAGATAGAAGAAACCTTCTGGCGCACGGATCAACTCCACATTATAGCGGGCGTAAAATTCCTCCAATTGCTCCTGAAAATCCATCAGATAAGCATGATTATCAAGATCATCTATCCCGATATGACGACCCGCACGAAGTTGGCTATCCAGTTCCGGGAAAAGTGAATTGGCTAACGCCTGTGCCAGTTTAACTGGCATAAATTGTTCAATATGTGTCGATGACATGTGCCTGTACCTTGGCTCCGTAATCATTAATCGCTAACCATTCCGCTGGCAACCCAGAGAAATCCGCTTCTGCCACACCCAACCGCACAGCCTGATCCACCAAAATACGCGCCACATCAAAGTGACGAGAGAGCGGATGCTGAGCAAGGTAATCCCTTAACACTGCACCTAAATCCAGTGGGCGCTGTTCTTGCCGATATATCAACAGCGCTTTTTCAATCATTTCTGCCAGTTGTTCGTTTATTTCACTGAATTCTTCATATTCCAGTGCTAATGGCAGTTCACCCGTCACCTCTTCATTACGTAACGTTAATTCTTCGGCCCGCATATCGAGCAAACGTTCGGCGTTAGCAATGGTAAGGGTCCACGGGTTATCAAAATAGTGTTGAACTGATTGACGTAAACGCTGAGAGAAAATACGGTTTTTATCCATATCAATCGCCGTACGGATAAATTTGTGAACGTGACGATCATAGCCAATCCATAAATCAATCGCCTGCTGACCCCAACTGATAATACGGTCCAGTTTGCTTTGCAGATCAAATACCAGTTTATCAACCAGTTCTGATCCACCACTGTCCATATTGGCTTCCTGAATGCGCAGCAAATTAGCCTGTAGTTTATCTCCAGCCGCTTCCAGTGTGTCCTGGAGTTCCCGCAACGTACCCGATGTTTCGGATAACAGTTGCTCACAGTTGGCAATCGCGGCTTGCCAATCTTGATTCAGCAACGCCGCAATATCTTCCTTAACCGAGCTTTGCTGCTCGTCCATTACGCGCTGAGACATGTCGATGCTGTCGAAAATTTCTGCAACAGAATATTTCAGCGGCGCAAAAACATTACGGTGCCAATGAAATTCATCTCCCCCTTCTTCTGCCGCTTCTGCTGCCCGGTGCAATTCACTCGCCACCACCGAAAGTTGCATCGAAAGACGTAAGGTAGAAAATTCCCGCTGACGAATGTAATAGTCACTGATACCCATCCCAAGCGGGGTTAAGCGATAAATTGCATTGTTATCGGCCAATTCACTGGTGAAACGGTTAAGAAGTTTCTGACGCACCATATCATTGATGGCATTGTTGGCCCGCACCGCGACCGATTCTGTGGTCTGCTCAAACCCTTTGCAAACTTCACGAAAGGCATCAACCAGCTCGCTTTCGCTCATTTCGCCATCCAAACGCTCGCTGTTCAACACCGCAATTGCCATCAGAAAAGCCAGTCTTTCTACAGGCAAGGAGATGGAAAAATCGTTTTTCCTGGCCCAAGACACCAGTTCCGGGACAGTCTGGGAATATTCACTCATAATTTGTCCTTTAAACTGTTAAAGCGGGCTTGCGTGCCATGACATGAATGTAGCGCCCCAAGCTGATATAAGGCTCCTGTCGGCAATAACGCTGTTCCAATTCCAGCAACGCCGGAAAGTTTTCGTTCTGTAATTGGCGATTTTGCAAATAATCGTGAAAAACACGCACGCCAGTTTTGCCGGTAATCGTCATATTTAATTCATCAAGCCATTGATATACCTGTTCAGGTGCCAACGGATTCTGAGGCGATAATGAACGTTTTCTGCGGCGTTGTATATTGGGCGTCGCCAAATGAAAATTACCTAAAATAGCATTGCGCATTACTAAGCCATTGGCATTGTAAAACATTAAAGATAGAGCGCCACCCGGATTAATGATATTCATTAGCACTTCTATTGCATATTTCTGATCGGTAATCCATTCCAGTACTGCATGAAATAATACCAAATCTACCGGCTGCTCTATATATTGGCTAATTTCTTGTACCGGACTTTGTATAAATTGCATATTTTGGCTGACCCCTTTCTCTTCTGCGGCCAGCCTTGCTCGCTGGATCATCTCTTCTGATAAATCACACAATATCACTTGATGACCCAATTCAGCTAATTGGCATGCCATATTTCCCTCTCCACCACCCGCATCTAAAATACGCAGTGGACGTTGAGGTAATTGAGCCAGTAATTCGCTAATATCCTGCCAGACAACGGCTTGCCTGATTTTACCTTTGGTTGTGCCGTAAATATTACGAGAGAATTTGTCTGCAATATCATCGAAATTGCGATCCCGCATGAAAAACTGCCTCACTAATGGAATAGATCTGATTTATCTGTTGAGATTTCATTATGCTGAATGCTATTTTGGCACAGCATTCGTTGATATACCCGTCATCTTTCAAGTTGCCTCTTTGTTGGCTGCACTCACTCACCCCAGTCACATAGTTCGCTATGCTCCCGGGGATTCGCTCCCTTGCCGCCGCGATCCATCTTGAAATCCATAGGGTATATAACCACTTTTGACGACAAACTGTGAACCACATGGCTATAATTCAACCAAATTAAGGCAAATAGATGCAATTTTTATTTAAAAAGTACCTCGGTGCAATGGTGATGCCTCTGCCATTAATATTGCTAATTTCACTTGCTGCTTTATTACTACTGTGGTTTACCCGCTGGCAAAAAACAGGAAAAACAATTCTAACATTCAGTTGGCTCACGCTACTTCTGCTAAGTTTACAACCTGTTGCCGATAAGCTGCTGTTACCGGTGGAATCGGTTTATGCTAACAGCGACCAATCTGATACCAGTCATATCAATCCACCGGTTGATTATATCGTTGTTCTTGGCGGCGGCTTCACTTATAACCCAAATTGGGCACCCAGTTCAAACTTACTTAACAACAGTTTGCCACGAGTGACAGAAGGTATTCGTTTATATCGCCTGAACCCCGGCTCTAAAATGGTCTTTACCGGTGGTAAAGGGGCAAATGTTAAAAGCAGTGCTGAAGTCGCCGCTATCGTAGCCCAATCACTCGGCGTGCCCGCAGAAGATACAATTGCACTGACAAAGCCAATGGATACTGAGCAAGAAGCCAATGAGGTTGAGAAACTGATTGGTAACCAACCCTTTATTTTAGTGACTTCCGCCAATCATATGCAGCGAGCAATCACTTTCTTTCAACAGCATGGGTTGAACCCCATCCCCGGCCCGGCTAACCAATTAGCGATCACTTCACCATTACATCCTTGGGAAAAATATCTGCCCTCAGCTTACTATCTGTCTCATTCAGAGCGGGTATGGTATGAAACTTTAGGCACCCTCTGGCAACGCATTAAGCCATCAAAAGATCCAGAACAGCCACAAAAATCAGAACATTCTCAGCCGCTAAATAATCCTCAAGCGACTTCTTGAAGCAAAGCAGCAAGATAGATGGAAAAACGAAAGCGCAATGGAAATAAACAGCAATAAATAAATGATGCGCTTTCGTTAATCTAAAATATACCCGTCATCTTTCAAGTTGCCTCTTTGTTGGCTGCACTTTCTCACCCCGGTCACATCGTTATCTATGCTCCCGGGGATTCGCTCCCTTGCCGTCGCGATCCATCTTGAAATCCATTGGGTATAAGTTCAAACAATCAATCAGATTTCAGTAAACACTTTTCTAATTGCTGCCAAATCTTCCGGCGTATCAACGCCTACTCCCGGTGCTTTTAATGCAATCCCCACATGAATTTTTTCGCCGTACCAAAGTACCCGCAGTTGTTCCAGCATTTCAATTTGCTCCAACGGGCTCGGCTCCCATTGCACGTAGCGACGGATAAAACCCGCGCGATAGGCATAAATACCAATATGACGCAGAAAATTATCACCAATCGTTTCCCGTGATTGAATAAAACGGTCACGCTCCCAAGGAATAGTTGCCCTGGAGAAATAGAGCGCATAACCCTGTTTATCCATAACGACTTTCACAGCATTAGGGTTAAAAGCTTCCTCTGCATCATGAATCTGCACGGCCAACGTTGCCATTCCCGCTTTACAACCTGCCAAATTCTCTGCAACCTGTTTAATAATCTCTTCGGGAATCAGTGGTTCATCACCCTGAACATTAACGATAATTTCATCATCGGAAAATTGATATTTGTTGATAACCTCAGCTAATCGTTCAGTACCAGAATGGTGATTTTCGTTGGTCAGACAAGCCTCTCCACCGGCAGCCACAACGGCATCAACAACGTCGTGATTATCTGTTGCCACAATGACACGTCCAGCACCTGAACGTTTCGCCCGCTCCATAACACGAACAATCATTGGTTTGCCGTGAATATCGGCTAAAGGTTTACCGGGTAAACGGGTTGAAGCAAAGCGAGCAGGAATAATAACAGTGAACATGCCTTATTTTTCCTCATCCAGAGGTAATTCGCGGGCTTCGTGCTCTAACAGGACGGGAATACCATCACGTACAGGAAACGCAAGTCGATCCAACTTACAAATGAGTTCAAAATTCTCTTTATCGTAACTGAGTTTTCCGTTACATACAGGACAGGCAATAATTTCGAGTAAACGGTGATCCATACATCCTCCAATTATGGAGCTTTAATTTAATGCAACTCAGAATAACATAAGCTTGGTATCATCGTTAACTCTTGTTATTTGATCTTTCGATCCTTTTCCCAATATTATCCACTGAAAAATCAGGTAAGTTGGTGAAAGTCCAAAACTATCTCGGTAGGCGTAATTGGCACAATCCCTAATTGCCAATAAATCATCAATATAGATAACAAACAAAAACCGGAGAGTAAACGCTGTTGTCAAAAATGACTCACTTCGCTACCCTCCGAATTTTACCAAAAGTGCGTTCAAAAAAACGATTACCTCTGTTTGCACATGGTTCAATGCTTCCTCTTTACCATTTAAAGAATGGCAATAAAATAGCTTGATTTTGATAGGGTTTTAGAATGCTATCACATCTGCTGCGGTTAAATCATAACCTTTGCGAATAATTGAAAATTCCACATCCTGCCCTTCTGTGAGTGACTTGTTTTTTGTATTCGCAATCGCTTTTCTATTGACGAATATGTCTTGTCCCCCATCCTGTGGAGAAATAAAACCATATCCTTTATGCTCATCAAACCATTTCACTCTACCCATCTTTAATTGTAATGTCATAATAACTCCCCCATTTGTCCATCTCACAATAATTTAATTTATTGTTTTTGATGTTTTTTTACCCTTTATTCAATTTTCGAATAGAACCTCATCTCAGTTTCAATACCTTGACCTTGAAATACATTTCATTCGAGTAGTATACCCGTCATCTTTCAAGTTACCTCTTTGTTGGCTGCACTCACTCACCCCGGTCACATCGTTATCTATGCTCCCGGGGATTCGCTCCCTTGCCGCCGCGATGCATCTTGAAATCCATAGGGTATATATCGTTTAAGTAACAGATACGAGCGGATATCCTACCAGAATCGTACATGTTTGACTCAAGAATACACAATGGTTGTTTATCCAAAATGGATAGTTTTAATATCAGTTAGCAATGGCGAAAAATCAAATAAATCTGAAAAATTACTGAAATTGTACGCTTTGACAAGGAGCAGAAAGGCAATCTCCCGGTTAACTATCATCGGCTTACTATCGGCTCACAGAGGCCATTTTGATTAAAACATAATATACCCGTCATCTTCCAAGTTGCCTCTTTGTTGGCTGCCGTCGCGATGCATCTTGAAATCCATAGGGTATGTTTACTTACTATTTTTATTCGCCTCCAATAACGAACAAATCTTGTTCAGCATTATCTCTCCCTTTTCCTGGGGTAACCGAGCATCTACCGGTAAATACCACCAATTTGGCTGAGCAAAATTAAAACACTTAACCGCATCTTTTTCTGTCATCAGTAAATTCTGGTTGGTGTCAGCCAGATGACACAATTGATCTTCTGTGTACAGTTGATGGTCGGCAAATGCATACTCCTTTTTTAGGTCAGCACCTAACTGTTGCAAGGTGGCAAAGAACCGCGGTGGATGCCCAATTCCAGCCATCGCAACAGCGTGAGGTATCAGATTCACTGCGCGTTTTTCACCGCTCACCATATTCACAGCTAACTCGCCAGCTAATGTCATGGATAGTTCGCCTGGCTGAGGAGTACCACCGTTAGTGATAATGGTATTAACCCTGTTCAACCGCCCAGATAGTTCACGCATTGGACCTGCTGGAAGCCACCAACCATTACCAAAACGGCGCACGCCATCAATAACCGCAATTTCAAAATCCCGCTGCAAAGCATAGTGCTGTAAGCCATCATCAGTCACGATGATATCCAGTGACGTGTTTGCCAGTAATGCTTTCACTGCTGCAACCCGTTTTGGCGCAACAGCCACTGGTGCGCTGGTACGACGATGAATTAATACCGGTTCATCACCGGCTTGAGCCGTAGTGACATTTTCAGTCACCAACAGAGGATAACTTTCCGCTTTACCTCCATAGCCGCGGGAAACAACACCAACCCGATAACCTTTTTTCTGCAACTGCTCCACCAGCCAAATAACCACCGGCGTTTTACCATTACCGCCAGCAGTGAGATTACCCACCACCACAACAGGTACAGGCGCTTTCCAGGATAGCCTCAACCCTGTTTTATAACTCAACCACCGTAAGCCACTTATCAGCCCGTAAAGGGCTGAAAAAGGTAATAACAGCAAATAAAGCCATGAGCGGCCTGACCATATGCGCTCAATCATTGACCAAATTGCATCCGATGTAGTTGTGAGTAAACACCATTTCGCTCCAGCAGAGAGAGATGGTCACCCCGTTCAACAATATGCCCATCTTCAACCACCAGAATTTCATCCGCGTTTTCAATGGTTGATAGACGATGTGCAATAACCAGCGAGGTTCTGTTTTTCTGCAATTCATCCAGTGCAGCCTGAATTGCCCGTTCAGATTCCGTGTCCAGCGCCGAAGTTGCCTCATCAAGAATCAGAACCGGAGAATCACGCAACAAGGCACGTGCAATAGCAATACGCTGGCGTTGACCGCCAGAAAGCAGCACACCATTCTCACCGATCATCGTATCCAAGCCGTTATCTAACTTCCTGATGAAGTCCATTGCATAAGCCATCTCAGCGGCTTTCTCAATCTCTTCACGGCTGTATCGGTTTTCACTGGCATAAGCAATATTATTCGCTACCGTGTCATTAAATAGATGCACATTCTGCGATACCAGTGCAACCTGCCCACGCAAGGAAGAGAGCTTATATTCCCGCAAGTCATGCCCATCCAGAAAAATATTACCTTCGTTGACATCATAAAAACGGGTCAGCAAATTCGCTATTGTGGATTTACCCGAGCCAGAGCGCCCTACTAAAGCAACAATTTTTCCCGCCGGGATATACATGGAAATATTTTGCAACGCCGGTAATTCCTTGGTTGGATAGCAGAAAGTCACATTACGGAACTCAATATCACCGTTCGCTTTTTTAAGCTCCAGCTTACCGTCATCTTTCTCCTGTTCCATATCCAGAATCGAAAACAGAGTCTGACAGGCGGCCATGCCTCGCTGGAATTGCGCGTTAACATTAGTCAACGATTTCAATGGACGCATCAGCGCAATCATTGATGAAAATACGACCGTAATTTTACCCGCTGTCAATGTTTCCATAATATCCGGGAAACTTGCGGCATACAGGACAAAGGCCAAAGCAAACGAGGCAATAAGCTGAATGATGGGATCAGAAATTGATGAAGCAGATACCATTTTCATGCCTTGCTGACGCATATGGTTACTGACTTTATTAAAGCGCTCAGTTTCTACGTTCTGCCCACCGAAAATGAGCACTTCTTTATGCCCTTTCAACATCTGCTCAGCACTGGCTGTGACTTGCCCCATGCTATTCTGCATATTTTTACTAATACTACGAAATCGCTTCGATACCACGCGAATCACCAATGACACGATCGGCGCAATCACAATCAGGATCAGAGATAATTGCCAGCTATAGTAAAACATCAAAACAAACAGGCCGATAATGGATGCCCCTTCCCTGACCACGGTAATCAGTGCACTGGAAGAGGAGGAGGCCACTTGTTCAGAATCATAAGTGATACGGGAAAGCAGCGTCCCTGTAGATTGTTGATCAAAAAATGACACCGGCATCCCCATCATATGGCTGAACAGACGACGACGCATCTGCATTACCACTTTACCGGAGACCCAAGAGATACAATAACTTGATACAAACCCGGATAGCCCTCGCATAATCATTAAAGCAATCACAATCAGTGGCATCCATTTCAGTACATCACTGCTTGCTTTGCCGAAACCTTCATCAAGTAAAGGCTTAAGCAACGAAAGCATTAACGTATCACCGGCAGCATTAAGGATCAGTGCAACCGCAGCAACTATCAGCCCAATCCTGAACGGAGAGACAATTGGCCATAGTCGGCAAAACGTCTGCCAGGTAGAAAGGTCTTTATCATTCATTATTGAGTTACCAACACAAAAAGAAATAGCGGGTTATTCTACTCATGATCACTACGAATACCAAACCACTGATGATACCAACGTGACATAATTTGTTGCCTATAGCTCATCATTTCAACATGATCGCCATAAAAATAACCCGTTATCTGCCCGGATACCGCGGTACTACGCCATTCTGCCCCAATTTTACGATAGCGTCGCTGCACTTTAACCGAAGGAAGTCGCCACGGGCTATAACGTGCAACAGAGGCCAGTGCATATTGTGGTGAGACAGTATGAATAAAAGCGGCTGTAGATGACGTGTTACTACCATGATGTGGAACCTGCAATACGGTCGATCTTAAATTCTCTTTTTCTATTCCCAATAGCTTATATTCCCCTTGCTTTTCCAGATCTCCGGTCAAAAGCAAGCTATGTTTACCATCTTCTACCCGAATGACACAAGATTCGTCATTACCTGCGCGTAATGATCTTACCGGCGGCCATAATACACGGAAGCTCAACCCCTGCCAGAGCCACTGTTCACCGCGTATACATGGAAGATGTTGCTGATTGATTAAAGAACTTCTCACCGCAATACCTGGATATTTTTGTTGTAAGAATGCTAACCCACCGGTATGGTCAAGATGATCATGACTGATAATAATCTGCTCTGGCATTAATCGATGCCAACGCAAATAAGGGATTATCACCCTTTCAGCCATACTGCCAGTTTCCCAACGATTAGCGGTATCAAAAATCAGCGCTTTGCCATCTTTTTCAATGATAACCGCAAGCCCGTGCCCAACATCCAGCATAGAAAATCGCCACAAATAGTCTTCATTGCGCCTCAGATAGCAGAGCATTATCCCTAAAAAAATAGTAATCAGTAATTTATATGATTGCCACCAAGCGAATCGCCAAATAATGACAACAAACCAACCAATAAACGTTATTAATGGGGAAAAACGACCCGTTTCACTCCATGACTGTTGCAAAACTGGCAAAGGGATTAAAGAGAGGGTTACAGAGTAATCAACTAATTGCCATAATAAAGCGTGAATAAAAGAACAAAAGTTGCTGATTAACGCCAGCATAATCAACGGCACAGTAATAAAAGAGATGATTGGCACGGCCCAGAAGTTAGCAAATAAAGCGGCAAAATTGACACCATGAAATAATAATAGCTGGAGAGGAATAAGCATCAGCATCATACCCATTTGCATATATAACCCTCGCAGCCATAACCATTTCCAACCATAACGAAATGGCTCAATTAACGGCGCCCAACAGAACCAAAACATTAGCGCCATCACAGCAAAGAAAGAGAGCCAGAAGCTGTCAGAAAGCACCGTCAGGGGATCAAATAAGAGAATTATTGCGGCTGTCCACAATGCCCACTGCCAAGGGAAACAGAGAATATTTCTATAACGTAAATATAACCAGATCGTTAAACCCAGTAATGCACGAATAGCCGGAATACCCCAACCCGATAGCCAGACGTAATTTATTGCCACTATCCAACCGGCAATCAATGGGAATCTGTGCCCTATCCAGTGCACGGGAAAGAAGAGTTGTAATAATCTTGCCATCCACCAACCAAACATACTGGCAACCGTAATATGCAACCCTGAAATAGCCATAAGGTGAGCCGTACCTGTTTGTTGTAATAATAAATTATCCTCCTTACTTAACCACTGACGTTCTCCGAATGCTAATGCCATCGCAATGCCACTATGCTTCAATTCACGAATATCCGGTGCAATATGACTGACCAATCGCTGACGTAAATTACATTTCCCATCAATTAATTCAGCGTGAATGACTTTTCCTGTTAAAGGTCGGCGGATAGCTAATGCCCTACGCTGGCTATCATATCCACCTTGATTTAGCTGACTATGAACTGGCCGTAATTTCATTTTCAGCCGCCATTCTTGACCAGCACACAGAGATTCAGGCGAAATATCCCAATAAGCGGAAACATACAGTGGCGGAAAAATAACTTTGTTTTCATTCTCAATAATACGCAGGATAACTCTGCCATTCTCTTCATTATCTAATGATAAACTTTCAATAATAACCCGTGATAAATGCGCTTTTTCACTAAAATAGATTATCTGTTCGAGCAGATGATTTCCTTGCCAGCACCCAATAAGAAATGCCAGTAACGAAATTGAAACCATCCGACAAAGACAAAATGGCAAGAATAAGTAGAATAGAGCCAGTAATAGCAATGCCATCATCTGCCATTTCTGTGGTAACTCAGGCAGAAAAAACAAGGGTACAATACCGACAATAATAGCTATTGCAGCCTGATTCACGCTAATAATTGGTATAGGTTGTTTCCAATTTATTGTTATCTTATTTATCACAACTGAAAACCACATCCTTATTCATCCTTACCCTTTTATTTTTCCAGCAGAGTATTGCTTATTTTTTACAAAGCAGCCAGAAGCACAAGAAAAATCATCAAACACCTTCGCAGATTAATTTCAGGCTAATAATCATTTTACAAATATATGCGAACAGCTTCGCAAATACAGAAATTTCCACCTGCTAATTACCCAACAAATGTTATATTGGTTGAAAATGTAACATTGCGATACTGATATCAAATAAAATATCTCGTAAGGTTTTGTCCGTATCTTCATTACAGACATAAATATACCCTATGGATTTCAAGATGGATCGCGACGGCAAGGGAGCGAATCCCCGGGAGCATAGATAACGATGTGACCGGGGTGAGTGAGTGCAGCCAACAAAGAGGCAACTTGAAAGATAACGGGTATAAACATTCTAAGAGCCTATCTCAATAGGCGTAATTGTTGCAGGCCATTCTTATCAATGAACAGTGAACACGGACAGCGCGGAAAAACCGGAGCGTACACGTAGTACGTGAGGATTTTGAGCACTGCCCAGGTTCGCTCTTTATGGCAAAGAAGGGCAAATAAAATAGCCCTATTGGGATAGGCAGTAAGTCATTATGAACTTACGAGAAGTTACATTATCCACTTATTATTATAATTAAATATTAAATTCATTTTTGAAATTATTAACCATGCCTATGAATTAATAGAACAATCAATCTAACCATATGTAAAAAAATAATTATTATCAGACATTACCTCAGTTATTGAGCACTAAATTAGTGAAACTACTTAAATGACTGTCCACTTTTTGTTTTGTGATTAAGATCGCATTGATTAAATTTAAATAATATTAAATTAATATTTCCATTCTATTTTTATATGGAAAGTAATCAAAAAATCATGTTAAATACAATAAGGTGGTTTTTATGAAAAACAAAATAATTGTATCTGACTCTCTGCAAGAACATCATCTTACTAAATTATTTAATGATGAAGTGTTAGCAATCCATATAAAGAAATATGTTGATATCTCTCTTGCAGACAAGCTCTCTGATTTTTTCCTCTCTCACGAAAATCTAGAATGTCATCCTCATGATTTGAAAAAAGGAGATGAAGTTGTTTTAGTTGATTATGGTGTTGATAGAATTGGCCCGTCTTACAACACAACTTTTGGCAAATCCAAAGATAGCGATAGCTATAAAAAATATTTTGAAAATGCGTTACCTGCCATCAGAAACGTCAGAAATTTCTGTGCTCCCATGTTAGCCCCTTTCGATAAATTTCGTTTAGAACTGGATGAAGTATGGTCTGCCGGGGCTAGCATTGCCAACTTTGAAGGTAAAAAGATGCATGCGGGGATTGCCAGAGTGATGAACAGACCAGAACGTTCTTTCATGGTTGAAAAACAACCCCATTTCGATGGTCTTCAACAACAATCTGTCAATTTGTTGGGGCAATTCTCAGTGAATATCTATATAAAAATGCCTGCAACTGGAGGAGAGCTGGAACTGTGGGATGTTCCTGAAATCCCTATCACCGAGTTAATTGAAGATAATGCAGAAAATGATTGGCGAGGCACGCTTCCGCCATCTGTCCTTATTAAACCAGAACAAGGAGATTTAATTATAATAAACACCAGGAAACCCCATGCTATTCGTAGTTTCCCCGAGGGGGGCAGAATATCATTACAAAGCTTCATTGGATTATCACTAAATAAACATCTCATGTTATGGAATTAATTATATGGTTGATGTAATCAGTACATTAGGAACATTTTTTCTTTTAGGATTGGGAGCTGCGGCTCCCGTTGGCCCTATAAATATAGAAATTATGCGTAGACACTTGAATATCAGTTGTCTTCACGCAGTCGTTTTTGGTTTAGGTGCTTGTTTTGCCGATATAATTTATTTATTACTTTTAGGTTTTGGTATATTGCAATTTTTTTCCAATACTATTTTTATGCCTATTTTGGGTTTTTTAGGCGCATTAATGGTCATTTGGTTTGGTATTACCAGCTTCATAAATAAGAAAAATGAGGAAAATATCAATATCATATCCAAACCCTATCATAGGCAATTTTTTGATGGTGTATTGTTGACACTATTAAATCCATACAATGTTATTTTTTGGCTGTCTGTCAGCGCACAACTCAACAATATTGCATCAGGTAAATATAGTTTAGCTATTGGTGCAGCAGGGACAATTATTGGCGTTATTGTTTGGGTTGCCTTTATTAATACTGTGATATTCTTCTCCAGGAAAATGCTCAGTCACCGTGTTATCAAATTTATTAATTACACCAGCGGCGTCGTTCTTATTATGCTTGGAATCTATTTCTTTTCATATTCAATAACACTATTTAATCTGAAATTTTCTTAAGTCAGGAAATGCTATGCCTGAGGGTCCAATAACGTTTTGAATCAAACGAAATTTCATGGAGATCCTTAGGCATAATTAAAATAACTTCTCTGTTTTCATTACTTATTGTTAATTAAACGAGAAAGACTATATACCCTATGGATTTCAAGATGGATCGCGGCGGCAAGGGATCGAATCCCCGGGGAGCATAGATAACGATGTGACCGGGGTGAGAGAGTGCAGCCAACAAAGAGGCAACTTGAAATCCATAGGGTATATAACTTTAAGAACACCTTCTGGGTTATCTTCAATGCCTTCCTCAGGATAAAATATTAAATCACCACCAGAGGCGGTATTCTGATATTTTATCCAATGTGCCAGCCAACTTACGCCCCATGTCAAACATATCTGTTACACCACCGACAATGATGTAAGTGCCGGGATGTTTACCACAAGTAACCTTATCTCCTTCACGAGCCGTTGCTCGCCCATCAAATGTCATGGTGTGGTCACCAGTAATAATCTGGCCGCCACACGTTGTTTTATCACCAACCAGCAGGAAATACCCTATTGCCACCTATTCACTTCTCCATTGATTTATAGCATGAAGAGTGGTTCTAACTGAAATCATCATGTTTTCACCACTTATGGATTAATAAATATTCAATGATGCAATGGATTTCACCTAAAAATATATAGGAATATTCCGAAATTTATCGAAATTAAGTGGCTTGATGCCGGTATTACCTTATATTTTTAACAACTTTTATACATTTATTTATCAAAAGCGAATATCACGAATAAATTTAAAACCAATGACGATATTAATTTTGCATACGAGTGATTTCTGGGGACACAACGTCAGATTGACAGGATTATGGGGAAGGTTTTCTAAGTATAAAAGTTAGCTCTTTTTATATGAGCCTTGATTAGATCAAAAAAGCGCTGACCAAAAGGCCAGCACTTTGTTATGAATCTAAAACAGCATCGAAACACTGTTTAGAATAAGCAATAACTTGTTATCTTCAAACTTAATCGTAGATATTCACGCGATCACGCAACTCTTTCCCAGGTTTAAAATGGGGAACGTATTTACCTTCCAGCTCCACTTTATCACCGGTTTTAGGGTTACGACCTACGCGCGGAGCACGGTAGTGAAGAGAAAAACTGCCGAATCCGCGCACCTCTATACGTTCACCATCTGCCAATGTTATTGCCATATGGTCGAGTATTTCTTTCACTGCATCTTCAACGGTTTTGGCCGAAATATGAGATTGCTGGCCAGCAAGTCTTTCAATTAATTCAGACTTGGTCATGAGTACCTCCCTAAACTACCGCACTTGGATAACACTTACGTGTTATCCACCGTTATTCACTTGAATTATTCGCCTTTCGCTGCTTTGAAAGCTTCAGCCATCGCATTGTTTGCAAAGTTTGCGTCTTCTTGTTTGTTCACAGAAGCGATAGCGTCTTTTTCGTCAGCTTCGTCTTTAGCGCGAACAGACAAGTTGATAACGCGGTTTTTGCGATCAACTCCAGTATATTTAGCTTCAACTGCATCACCCACGTTCAGAACCAGCGTTGCATCTTCAACACGGTCACGAGAAGCTTCTGATGCACGCAGGTAACCTTCAACGCCGTCAGCCAGTTCTACTGTCGCACCTTTAGCATCAACTGCGGTAACTTTACCAGTAACAATAGCACCTTTCTTGTTCACGGACAGGTAGTTATTGAATGGATCTTCTGCCAGTTGTTTAATGCCCAGAGAGATACGCTCACGCTCTGCATCTACTTGCAGAACAACAGCCGCGATTTCATCGCCTTTTTTGTATTCACGAACGGCTTCTTCTCCAGCAACGTTCCAGGAGATGTCAGACAGGTGAACCAGGCCATCAATGCCGCCATCCAGACCAATGAAGATACCGAAGTCAGTAATAGACTTGATCTTACCTTCAACGCGGTCGTTTTTGTTGTGAGTCTCAGCAAATAACTGCCAAGGGTTAGCTTTACACTGTTTCAGACCCAGGGAGATACGACGACGTTCTTCGTCGATATCCAGAACCATAACTTCCACAACGTCACCAACGTTAACCACTTTGGATGGGTGGATGTTTTTGTTGGTCCAGTCCATTTCTGAAACGTGTACCAGACCTTCAACGCCTTCTTCGATCTCTACGAAGCAGCCGTAATCAGTCAGGTTAGTTACGCGACCAGTCAGTTTAGTGCCTTCTGGATAACGCTTAGCGATTGCTACCCAAGGATCTTCGCCCAGTTGTTTCAGGCCCAGAGATACACGGGTACGCTCACGGTCAAATTTCAGTACCTTAACTGCGATTTCATCGCCCACATTGACGATTTCACTTGGATGTTTAACACGTTTCCAAGCCATATCAGTAATGTGCAGCAAGCCATCAACGCCACCCAGATCAACAAATGCGCCGTAGTCAGTCAGGTTCTTAACGATACCTTTAACTTCCATACCTTCTTGCAGGTTTTCCAGCAGTTGATCACGTTCTGCACTGTTTTCAGATTCAATAACAGCACGACGAGAAACCACGACGTTGTTGCGTTTCTGATCCAGTTTGATGACTTTAAACTCAAGCTCTTTACCTTCCAGGTGAGTTGTATCACGAACTGGACGAACATCAACCAGAGAACCAGGCAGGAATGCGCGGATACCGTTCAGTTCAACAGTAAAACCGCCTTTTACTTTACCGTTGATGATGCCGGTAACTGTTTCTGCGTCTTCGTAAGCTTTTTCCAGCATCAGCCACGCTTCATGGCGTTTTGCTTTCTCACGAGACAGAACAGTTTCACCAAAACCATCTTCAACAGCGTCTAACGCAACATCAATTTCATCACCGACCTGGATTTCCAGCTCACCCTGAACATTTTTAAACTGTTCTACAGGAATTGCGGATTCTGATTTCAGACCTGCATCAACCAATACAACGTCTTTATCAATAGCAACAACGATGCCGCGAACGATAGCACCTGGACGAGTTTCAATAGATAGCAGGGATTCTTCAAAGAGTTGAGCAAAAGATTCTGTCATGTTAATGATCTTCAAGATTTTAATTTAACGTCCATTTAGCTTCCCGCCGAATGGGGTTGTTTTACATGCCCTGCTACTATTTCCCTGTAACAAGGTTGTTTGGTTTGCGAAAAAATTTGATACCCACGTACCTAATTTTTAGTACATCGTCATCAATTATAAGCTAAAAACTTAAAATCGCTCAGGTAATTGAGAGAATTTTTTTCGCATAATTTAGCGCCTTGTCGATGACTTCTTCGATAGACATACTGGTTGAATCCAATATTAATGCATCTTTAGCCGGCGCTAACGGCGCAACTGCCCGGTTACGATCACGGTAATCACGCTCCTGTATCTCGGACAAAAGACATTCAAAGTTAACACTAAAGCCTTTTTCCTGCAACTGTAGCATACGTCTGCGTGCACGTTCTTCTGCGCTGGCATCAAGAAATATTTTCACCGGAGCATCAGAAAACACCACGGTTCCCATATCACGGCCATCGGCAATCAAGCCCGGTGCAACCCGAAAAGCACGCTGACGCCGTAACAAGGCTTCACGAACCCGTGGGAAAGCAGCCGCCTGCGAGGCAGTATTGCCGACCGCCTCGGTCCGGATCTCATTACTGACATCCTCGCCCTCAAGCATCACACTGAGCTTCCCTTTTCTAGGGACAAAACGCACATCAAGATTAGCAGCCAGAGGAACTAACGCGTCTTCAGACTGGATATCCACCTGATGATGAATCGCGGCCAGTGCCAACACTCGATAAATAGCACCTGAATCAAGCAGTTGCCAGCCTAAAACCTCTGCCAGTGCCTGGCATAATGTTCCTTTACCTGCACCGCTTGGCCCATCAACAGTTATTACTGGGGCTATCGCCACCATTATTGTTCTCCTTTAGCATGGCAAGTTAACACGTCACCAGATGCTGAATATTTACTCGATAAAATAATCAATATCTGCCGTTGATTATACGCACTCACAGAGTGAACGAAATAAGCGCATGCCATGTAGATATACCCGTTATCTTTCAAGTTGCTTCTTTGTTGGCTGCACTCGTTCACCCCGGTCACATCGTTATCTATGCTACCGGGGATTCACTCCCTTGCCGTCGCGATCCATCTTGAAATCCATTGGGTATAGATTTTGATCAAAGAAATACGCTTTATTAAATCATAATAATCGATAATTATGACTTTCGCTGGCTTAATCTCTCCAATTGATTGAAATAATCAGGAAAGGTCTTTGCTGTACAACCTGGATCGAGAATGGTAACCGGTGTATCGGACAACGCCACCAACGAGAAACACATCGCCATTCGATGATCATTATAGGTGCCAATTTCAGCAGGTAATAATCTTGGTGGCGGTGTGATGCGAATGTAATCAACCCCCTCTTCCACCCCTGCACCGACTTTACGCAATTCAGTTGCCATCGCATGCAGCCGATCCGTCTCTTTTACCCGCCAGTTGTATATATTGCGAATGACGGTCTCCCCTGCCGCAAACAACGCAGTGGTTGCAATGGTCATAGCAGCATCAGGGATCTCATTCATATCCATATCAATGCCAGTGAGAGTGCCACGTTCGCATTCAACAAAGTCATCACCCCAACGAATTTTCGCCCCCATTTTCTCCAGCACATTGGCAAATTTGGTATCCCCTTGCAGGCTATTTTTACCAATTCCAGTCACACGCACAGTGCCACCTTTAATTGCTGCGGCCGCCAGAAAATAGGAAGCAGAAGAGGCATCACCTTCAACCAAATAGTGCCCCGGAGAAACGTATTGCTGTCGGCCTTTAATGTGGAAAATCTGATATTGATCGTGATTTACGGTAATACCAAAACTTTTCATCAATGCCAGAGTGATATCAATATAGGGTTTGGAAACCAATTCCCCCTGAATATGAATCTCAGAATCATTTTCCGCCAATGGCGCAGCCATCAGCAATGCGGTCAGAAATTGGCTGGAAACCCGGCCATCTACCATCACTTTGCCGCCAACAAAACCCCCTTTGACGTGTAACGGCGGATAATTTTCCTGCTCCAGATAATCAATTTCTGCCCCCCCCTGACGCAAAGCATCCACCAGATGACCAATCGGACGCTCTTTCATCCGAGGTTCGCCGGTAAGAACGACGTCATTTTTGCCCAAGCATAACGCGGCGGTTAGGGGGCGCATTGCCGTACCGGCATTACCCAGAAACAGTTCTATCGGGCCTTGATGGGTAATCAATCCACCAATACCGTCAACTTCACAACAGGTACGATCATCAGATAAACGATAACTGATACCCAACGCAGCCAAAGCATTGAGCATATGACGAATATCATCACTGTCCAACAAGTTAGTTAAACAAGTAGCACCTTTGGCGAAAGCCGCCAGTAATAGCGCACGATTAGAAACACTTTTTGACCCTGGCAGGTTAATAGTTCCGTTAATGTAGGAAATAGGTTGTAGCATCAGGGATTGCATAAATAACGGGCTCTCCGGTTCTCGATTACATTGTTTTAATTATATACCCGTCATCTTTCAAGTTGCTTCTTTGTTGGCTGCACTTACTCACCCCGGTCACATCGTTCTCTATGCTCCCGGGGATTCGCTCCCTTGCCGTCGCGATCCATCTTGAAATCCATTGGGTATAAGTGAGTCATTTTTACGTTTGAGGAAATATTTTTTACTTGAATGAGCCGGGAACCATTGTTCCCGGTAATGATTGACAAATTAGCCGTTACGGCGCTCAAAATCAGCCATAAAATCAACTAAAGCCTGAACCCCTTCTATCGACATCGCATTATAAATAGAAGCGCGCATACCACCGGAAACCCGATGCCCTTTCAGTGCCTGCAACCCTTGTGCATCAGCCTCCGCCAGAAACTTGCTATCCAGTGAGGCATCCACCATCTGGAACGGTACATTCATCAGAGAACGATTTTCAGGGGCAATCTGGTTGCGATAAAAATCACTCTTATCAATCACATCATAAAGCAGTTCAGCCTTAGCTCGGTTGCGCTTTGCCATCTCTTGTACTCCACCTTGCTCTTTCAGCCATTTGAAGACCAAACCAGAGAGATACCAGGCAAACGTTGGCGGTGTGTTGAACATGGAGTCATTCTCTGCCAAAACAGCATAGTCGAAAATGGACGGGGTTTCTTTACGGGCTTTGCCCAATAAATCTTCACGCACAATAACTAATGTGATACCAGCAGGACCAATATTTTTCTGCGCTCCCGCATAAATCATACCGTAACGGCTAACATCCAATGGCCCGGAAAGAATAGAGGAAGAGTAGTCAGCAATAATAATTTTATTATCGCTAAAATCCGGCTGTTCATGAATAGCGATACCATCAATAGTTTCATTCGGGCAATAATGAACATAAGCCGCATCATCACTCAATGACCATTCACGCATTGGTTTAACGCTTTTCAAGCCATTAATTTCGGTTTTGATATTAATCACATTCGGCGTGCAGTATTTTTTGGCTTCTTGAACTGCACATGCCGCCCAATAACCGCCATCAATATAATCGGCTTTAACCTTGTCACCCAATAGGTTCATTGGGATAGCGGCAAATTGACCGCGGGCACCACCATGACAGAACAATACTTTATAGTTTTCAGGCACTGATAATAAATCCCGCAGATCATTTTCAGCTTCCTTTGCCACTGCGATAAATTCCTTACCCCGGTGACTGATCTCCATAATTGAAGTCCCAATACCATGCCAGTTACAGAGCTCCTGTTCAGCTCTACGCAATACTTCAACGGGTAACATAGCGGGACCTGAACTGAAATTATATACCTGATTCATTTACCTCACCTTATTCTGACGAAATAACAATGATTGATAACAATAAATAATCTGATATACCGGTTGTACCATTCCCATTTCATTGCTGCAATGGTTATTCAAACGTTGAACAAAACTATCGCAAAAATAGCCAATAAACTTGTTCATTCAGCGCTATTACAGGTGAACCGCTTATTTTTTACCTTTTTTATCTACAGCGATGAGAGGAAGGAATAATGTGAATGGCGAATCGGGTAAAGCAATAAAACCATGATGTCGGTAAAATTGCACTGCATTATCATCTTTTGCGTCAACAAGCAGCGCATAAGATGCAATTTCGGCACGAATGGTCCTCTCAATAGCATCAGCTAGCAATGCTCCACCGAGTCCCTGATTTCTAAATGCCTGATCAACGGCCAACCTCCCCATCCGTACTGCCGGCACTGTTGGGTATCGTGGCAATTTCTTAATAGTAGCTGTCGGGAGGTTGGCCAACTGGATACCGGCAGCAGCCAGAGTATAATATCCCGCTACACGGTAATCATGAAGCGCAACAAAACAAGCTGCTACGCGGCACCTAACATCCTGACCAACCTGTCTCTGAAAGTAACCATCTAGAAATTCTGAACCACTGTAGAACGAATCACGATCGTGTTCTTCGTTGAGTTGCATAACATCAAACATCGTGGAACTCATTCTGATCGTAACAAAGAGCGGTGCCGTGCAAATGCACGTTCAAGCGCCGGAGCCGATTCCGGTGGATTCAGCAATGCCTGCGCAAAACATTGCTGATCGGCCAGAGACAAACGGAGTACTTCTGACTGCTCAATTGCGCGTTGCGCCGCATCCTGTGCAGCAGACACAACAAAATCAGTCATAGTACGTCCTTGAATTTCAGCGGCCCGTTTAATCAGGGCATGTAGTTCAGGATTCATACGCGCCTCAAAACGCGCGGTGGAAGTAGCCATAATAGACCTCGACTAAAATTATCCGGCAAATTTCCGTACAAATAATATCTTAGCTACTTTTTGAGCAGAATGCTACTTTCAACTGCTAGTTTTAATCAGCGCGTTTCCTCGCTATAGAGCTCGAAACTCCGTCACCCGCACGCCCTATTTGTTATCTCTGAATCACGAATCAATATTTCACAAACATCTCGTGAATTTTCACCGGATTACGTGTTTCAGTCAGAGCTAATTGTAAAAGTACTCTGGCCTTTTGCGGATTCAAACGTTCAGAAGCGACAAAGCCATGTTTGCTATCGTCTACTTCCGCATCCTGAGTAACATATCCCACCGGTACACGGCTTGATCTGACGACCACAACCCCATCTTTAGCCGCCAAGGCCAGAGTATCGAAAATCGCCTTGTACATATTACCGTTGCCCACACCAGCGCTGACAATGCCTTGGTAACCATCTTTCAACAGAGCTTTCGCCGGCAGATCAGACGCATTGGCATAGTTATAAACAATACCTACTTTCGGCAGCTTATCGAGTTTACTGACATCAAAAATAGCCTTATTGGCTCTCGGCTTCGCGTCAGCATAATAATTGACTTTGCCATTATGAACAAAGCCCTCAGCACCCGCATTAACTGGCTGGAACGCCTGAACTTCGGTGGTGCTCATTTTCACCACGGTGCGCCCACTGATAACCGCATCATTCATTGCCATCAACACACCGCGTTTGGCTGATGCTGTATCACCGGCAACGACCACAGCGTTATACAGATTTAACGGGCCATCAGCACCAAGCGCTGTAGATGGACGCATCGCTCCAACCATGACAATGGGTTTCTGGCAGTGGGTAGTCAGATCGAGGAAGTAAGCGGTTTCTTCCATCGTGTCAGTACCATGGGTGATAACAAAACCATCGGTCTTGTCACAATCAGCGTTGATTCTTTTCGCTAGCGTTAACCACACCTGATCATTCATATCTTGCGAGCCAATACTCACCACCTGTTCACCTTTTAGGTTGGCGATATTTTTGATCTCAGGAACAGCATTGACTAATTCATCAATGGCAACCCTTCCAGCAACATAGTTGGATTGGATTGCAGACTTCCCGCCACCCGCGATCGTCCCTCCCGTCGCCAAAAGTGTAATATTTGGTAAAGCAAAAGCAGAACCACTAATTAATGCCAATAAACTGGCTAAAGCTGTGTGTTTCATCTTTTTCATGCTTCTTCCTTAATAAAAAATATCCTGTTAAATTATGGATGATGATAACAATAAATCTGTGATACATACCAGACTTTAGCTACTGAAAAAAAACTCGTATGATGAGCGCCCCATAACGAGCACTCATAAGTGAATACCATGATGCAAACCTTTATTCCCGGCAAAGATGCCGCACTGGAAGACTCAATCAACCGTTTTCAGCAAAAACTGCAACACCTTGGTTTTAATATCGAAGAAGCCTCATGGCTGAATCCGGTTCCTCATGTCTGGTCGGTTCATATCCGTGACCGCGATTGTCCTCTCTGTTTTACCAACGGCAAAGGTGCTAGCAAAAAAGCCGCTTTAGCTTCTGCTTTAGGGGAGTATTTTGAACGCCTGTCAACCAACTATTTTTTTGCTGACTTCTATTTAGGCGAAGCTATCGCTAACGGTGATTTTGTCCATTATCCGAATGAAAAATGGTTTGCTTTACCGGACGATAATTCTTTGCCAGCAGGCATTCTGGATGACCGGTTACACCAATTTTATAATCCTGAAAATGAGTTATGCGCCAGTCAGTTAGTCGATTTGCAGTCAGGTAATGAAGAGCGTGGTATCTGCTCACTGCCGTTTACTCGTCAATCTGATCATCATACCGTCTATATTCCGATGAATATTATTGGCAATCTTTATGTTTCCAATGGTATGTCAGCCGGCAACACGATGAATGAAGCCAGAGTTCAGGGATTATCTGAAGTTTTTGAACGCTATGTGAAAAATCGTATTATCGCCGAAGGCATCAGCCTGCCAGAAATTCCCCAGGAAGTGATGAATCGTTATCCCGACGTTGTTGCCGCAGTCAGCAAATTACAGGATGAAGGTTTCCCACTCTATTGTTATGACGCCTCTCTCAGTGGGCAGTTCCCGGTTATTTGCGTCGTGCTGTTTAATCCTAATAACGGGACTTGTTTCGCCTCTTTTGGTGCACATCCTGAATTTGGTGTAGCACTGGAACGTACTGTGACCGAATTATTACAAGGACGCAGTTTGAAAGATCTGGATGTGTTCAATGCGCCGACTTTTGATAATGAAGAAGTGGCAGAACATACTAATCTGGAAACTCACTTTATCGATTCGAGCGGTTTAATCAGTTGGGATTTATTCAAACAAGATGCTGATTATGCGTTCGCTGACTGGAGTTTCAGCGGCACGACCGAAGAAGAATTCGCCACTTTGATGGCTATCTTCAAACAATTGGATGCCGAAGTTTATATTGCTGACTACGAGCACCTTGGTGTTTATGCCTGCCGTATTTTGGTTCCGGGAATGTCTGATATTTATCCTGTGGAAGATTTACATCTTGCTAATAACACGATGGGAATCCATCTGCGGGAAGCTTTATTAGCATTACCGGATAGCCAGTGGCAAGCCGAAGAATATCTGGCGCTGATTGAGCAATTAGATGAAGAAGGTTTGGACGATTTTACCCGTATCCGTGAGTTACTTGGCATTGCGGTAGGTAAAGATAATGGCTGGAGCAATTTACGAATTGGTGAGCTGAAATCCATGTTGGCGCTGGCGGGCGGTGATTTGGAGCAGGCTTTAATTTGGGTAGAATGGACCCAAGATTTTAACACCTCAATCTTTACGGCCGAACGCGCTAATTATTATCGCTGTTTGCAAACACTGCTTTTACTTGCTCTGGAAGCGGATAAAGCGCCTGCACAATATTATCAAGCATTCATAAAAATGTATGGGCAAGATGCTGTTGAAGCAGCATCAGCAGCTATTTCTGGTGAACACTGTTTTTATGGCCTGTGGTCAGTCGATGCAGATTTAAAATCACTGCCCGCTCATCAGGCTTTATTGGCTGCTTATGAGAAGCTGCAAAAAGCAAAATGCGATTTCTGGAACGCAAAATAAAATTGTAGAAAAGACAATTCATAATTAAAAGTAAAATCCAGGTTAAATTAAATTTATTTGCAACAACAAATAAACAACAATTTGACCTGTAATTTTACTTACCAAACGTCCTACTAATGGGTTAAATAAAAAAATATTATAATTTTTAAAATTTTTTTATTTTATTAAAATCAATAGGTTAAATTGAATTTAAACCGTTTTCACTCCCCAAAACAGAGTCCACTCTTAGGGAATTATGATCTATATCAAATTCTCCCCTTCACGCCTTTGTTACTATCATTACGTACCGTAACTTATTAATGATAAAGAGAATGTTGGTATGAAAGCTGACACCCCCTTTAACCTATTACCCCCTGCGATAATGACACAAATCGCCAATGACATTGGTGTTTATAAAACGACTAAACCTGTTGCCATTACCTATCTGTCAGCAATAACTGCCGGGATTTTTATTTCCATTGCATTCGTCTTTTATATTACCGCGACTACAGGAACCACATCTGTCCCTTATGGGCTAGCTAAATTAGTTGGCGGCATCTGTTTTTCCCTTGGATTAATGTTAGTCGTCGTTTGCGGAGCAGATTTATTTACTTCCACTGTGTTAACGATTATTTCCAAAGCCACCGGGCGTATAACCTGGTATCAAATGATGATAAACTGGATTAACGTTTATTTCGGTAATTTGATTGGCGCACTATTTTTCGTCGCCATTATCTGGTTTGCCGGTCAATACCATGTTGCCGATGGATTATGGGGCCTGAATGTCTTGCAAACAGCAAACCATAAAATACACCACTCTTTTATTGAAGCGCTATTTTTAGGCATTCTCGCCAATTTAATGGTTTGTCTCGCTGTTTGGATGAGTTATGCCGGACGTAGTTTAATGGACAAAATATTCGTCATGATTTTGCCAGTAAGTATGTTCGTTGCCAGCGGCTTTGAGCACAGTATTGCGAATATGTTTTTAATCCCACTTAGCATTGCTATTAAGCATTTCGCACCAACTGAATTTTGGATTAACGTGGGAGCAACACCTGAACAATTTTCTCAACTCACCATTTCACACTTTATTACTAACAATTTAATTCCAGTCACTATTGGTAACATTATCGGTGGCGCTATTTTGGTGGGTTTAACTTACTGGTCAATTTATCTGCGTAGTGAGCAAAAACATTAATTAGCTCTCTCGCCTGATTTCTTAAAAGTTCGATTATTACAAAGGTAGAAGTATCATGACTGAATTAAATAAAAAGTTCTCTGTAGCATGGCAAGATTTTAACCAAGGTGATTGGCAAAGCGAAGTCAATGTTCGTGACTTCATCCAAAAAAACTATACGCCATATGAGGGTGATGAATCTTTCCTGTCAGGTGCGACAAAAGCGACCGATACCTTATGGGAAAAAGTCATGGAAGGTATCAAAATCGAAAACCGCACTCATGCGCCAGTTGATTTTGATACTGATGTTGCTGCTACTATTACCTCCCACGACGCAGGTTATATCGAAAAAGATCTGGAAACCATTGTTGGCCTGCAAACGGAAGCTCCATTAAAACGTGCCCTAATCCCATTTGGTGGCATCAAAATGGTGGAAGGCTCATGTAAAGTTTATGGTCGTGAACTCGATCCTAAATTGAAACAGATTTTCACTGAATACCGCAAAACGCATAATCAAGGCGTTTTCGATGTTTACACACCAGATATTCTTAAATGCCGAAAATCTGGTGTTCTGACAGGTCTGCCTGATGCCTATGGCCGTGGTCGCATTATTGGTGACTACCGTCGTGTTGCAGTATACGGTATCGATTTCTTGCGTGATGATAAATTAGCTCAGTTCAATTCATTGCAGGAAAAGCTGGAAAACGGTGAAGATCTGGCAATGACTATTCAATTGCGTGAAGAAATCGCTGAACAGCACCGCGCTCTGAGCCAAATTAAAGAGATGGCGGCTAAATACGGCTATGATATCTCTGGCCCCGCCACTGACGCTAAGGAAGCAATACAGTGGACTTATTTCGCTTATCTGGCGGCGGTTAAGTCTCAAAATGGTGCCGCAATGTCCTTCGGTCGCGTTTCCAGTTTCCTGGATATCTACATCGAACGTGACCTGAAAGCGGGTAAGCTGACAGAAGTTGAAGCTCAGGAATTAATTGACCATCTGGTGATGAAATTACGTATGGTTCGTTTCCTGCGTACCCCTGAATATGATGAACTATTTTCCGGTGACCCAATCTGGGCAACAGAATCGCTGGCAGGTATGGGGATAGATGGTCGCACGCTGGTGACTAAAAATAGTTTCCGTTTCCTGAACACCCTATACACAATGGGCCCATCACCAGAACCCAACATGACCATCCTATGGTCCGAAAAACTGCCGACAAATTTCAAAAAATTCGCGGCAAAAGTTTCCATCGATACCTCATCTTTGCAATATGAGAACGATGATTTGATGCGCCCTGACTTCAACAACGATGATTACGCTATTGCTTGTTGCGTCAGCCCTATGATTGTGGGTAAACAGATGCAATTCTTCGGTGCCCGCGCAAATCTGGCTAAAACGATGCTGTACGCCATTAACGGCGGTGTAGATGAAAAGCTGAAAATGCAGGTTGGCCCGAAAGAAGAGCCAATAAAAGATGAAGTGCTGGATTACGACAAGGTTATGGCCCGCATGGATCACTTTATGGATTGGCTGGCAAAACAGTATGTTACTGCACTAAACATCATTCACTATATGCATGATAAGTATAGCTATGAAGCGGCACTGATGGCACTGCACGACCGTGATGTTTACCGTACTATGGCCTGTGGCATTGCCGGTCTGTCTGTCGCTGCTGACTCATTGTCTGCCATCAAATATGCCAAAGTGACACCGATCCGTGATGAGGATGGTTTAGCGGTTGATTTCAAGATTGAAGGTGAATATCCACAATTCGGTAACAACGACTCGCGTGTTGATGATATCGCCTGTGATTTGGTTGAACGTTTCATGAAAAAAATCCAGAAACTGAATACTTATCGCAACGCGGTACCGACACAATCCGTTCTGACCATCACTTCTAACGTGGTATATGGTAAGAAAACCGGTAACACCCCTGACGGACGTCGTGCTGGCGCACCATTTGGGCCCGGAGCCAATCCAATGCATGGTCGCGATCAAAAAGGTGCCGTCGCCTCTTTGACCTCTGTGGCTAAATTGCCCTTCGCCTATGCAAAAGATGGTATCTCTTATACCTTCTCTATCGTACCAAACGCGTTAGGCAAAGATGATGAAACACGCAAAACTAATCTGGCTGGTTTGCTGGATGGTTATTTCCATCATGAAGCAGAAATTGAAGGTGGTCAGCATTTGAACGTCAATGTGATGAACCGTGACATGCTGCTTGATGCCATGGAAGACCCTGAAAAATATCCTCAACTCACTATCCGGGTATCAGGTTATGCCGTACGTTTCAACTCACTGACTAAAGAGCAACAACAGGATGTAATTACCCGTACTTTCACCCAATCTATGTAATAATTTGTTAGCACAGGCCCTGAATTTTAGGGCCTCTATTCGTTTATCCTGCCAGTTTTGGAGTAAACCTGTTATGTCCGTACTTGGTCGTATCCACTCTTTCGAATCCTGTGGCACCGTTGATGGCCCCGGTATCCGGTTTATTGTTTTCTTTCAAGGTTGCCTGATGCGTTGTCTCTATTGCCATAACCGCGACACATGGGATACCCACGGCGGCAAAGACGTGACCGTTGAAGAATTGATAAAAGAAGCAACAGCCTATCGTCATTTTATGAACGCATCCGGTGGCGGGGTTACTGCATCGGGTGGTGAAGCCGTTCTTCAAGCTGAATTTGTACGTGACTGGTTCCGAGCCTGTCATGCCGAAGGTATTCATACTTGTCTTGACACTAATGGATTTGTCCGCCGCTATGGTCCAGTTATTGATGAATTGATGGATGCAACAGATCTCGTTATGCTCGATTTGAAGCAACTTAATGATGAGATTCATCAGAAATTAGTCGGTGTCTCCAATCATCGCACCTTGGAGTTTGCCCGCTATCTGGCTAAACGTAACCAGAAAACTTGGATCCGTTACGTTGTAGTTCCCGGCTGGTCCGATGATAATGAATCCGCTCATAAGCTAGGTGAATTTACCAACGATATGAAAAATATTGAAAAAATAGAACTTCTGCCTTATCACGAACTGGGTAAACATAAATGGACGACTATGGGGGAAAAATATCAGTTGGAAGGTGTAAAACCGCCTGCAAAAGAGACTATGGAGAGAGTGAAAAACATTTTGGAAAGTTATGGTCATAAGGTTATCTATTAATTAAATTATTTAACTTTTATCTCTGAAATAAAGTCGCAATAACACCTTCAGAATATCAATGGCTTTTAATCATTGCATTATGTGGCAAGTTCCCCGGTACTAGAATTTTTAAGCTTTGATACCTTACAACAAAGGGGTTCACGAACTCTGTTCGGATGCCAAAATCAGTAATAAAAGGTCACATCAGGCACATGAACATTAAGGTTTTGACGAAACAGAACGAGTTATTTGTTTCCGCAAACAACTCACTTAATCGCGTTCCCCATGCTCTTATGGCCCCTATAAAGCTGCTTCCGTCTGATAGGTTTCAGCTTCGCCGGGCAAACGTAAAAATCCCTTGTATAACCATCATCCTGAATAAGAACAAAAATGCCGAACTTGAATATCGGCATTTTGCTGTGAAAGAGGAGATTAATTTAATGCTTTAACGCTTCGATTTTATCCCGGCTCAGGCCGGTACTGGTGACAATAATGTCCAAACTCACGCCATGCCGTAATAAGGCACAAGCCGTTTCCAGTTTACCTTCCTCTCGGCCTTCTTCTCGACCTTCCTCTCGACCTAGCTCAATACCTTGCTTGATACCTCGCTCAAGCCCTTTTTGTTCAAGCTGTTCTGCAATAGTCATCAACATCGTTTCATGCTCCGGAGATTGTTCAATCAGTTGATGGACAAAGTGTGAGAGATCCGGCGTATGTCCATTCAGTAAAATATAGCGTAACACCACATTGCGCTGCTCAGTTGTATTATACCCCGCATTCAAGAGTTCCACCAATTGGAGGAGCCATTCCTGCATATCCCGGCAGCGAATATGTTTTTGCACCAGCTCCATCAGGGCTACCCCTTTATGCGTCAGGATCTCTTCATCGCTGAGCACACTGACGTCCACCAACGGAAACGCCTGACGGTATAAGCGAGCCGCCTGTTCGGGGAGCGTGAAACAATCCAGCCACCGGTTTGAGTAAGGATACGGCCGAATCTCACCAT